>CAIYVS010000289.1 GCA_903929655.1 uncultured Bacteroidota bacterium
TAGTGTGTTGTATAATTAAGAGTCAAGGTTATCTATAACTATATTTTTGCAACGTACAAATTAAATTATATCAACTTATTGTAACGTATTGATCGTTATAAAAATACGAATTAATATTGTTTGGACAAGCTAAAACAATTTTTAACTAAGAGAATTATAGAATCCCTCAGGAAATAAATAGAAAAGCCACCCTCTCAGGGTGGCCTTCTTAACTATACCATAATCTGTAATGGGAATTTTTTCTACAATTCTTTCCTGTGAGGTTTAATGCTGCGGGATACAGTCCATATAAATGCAATGAAGAGTGCAAGTAAAATGCCTATTCCCACACTAAACCAAAATCCCAGGCCGAGTAACAGTAATTTCATCGTTTCTTCTTTAGTTTTTATTTATTGGTAAATAATGCGGACTATGCCTGATTCGAGCCCTTGCTTAGAAATAAATTTGCAGAAATAGACACCCTTCGCCAGGTCTGTTGGCAAATTCACAACAGATGTTTTTTCAGGTATCCCTATTTGATAAATGGTTTGCCCTGAAACAGTGTATAAATACAAGGTTCCTTTCCCACTCACATTAATTGTGAACATCCCATTTGTTGGATTGGGATACAAAACCATACCAATATTTGTTCCGTTAATTTGTGCTATTCCTGTAGCAATAAAACTGATGGTATCTGAGCTGCTACTGACCGATGCAGGTAGCGCACAAAGTGCACTGCTCGTTACAGTAACACTTACCCTGTCTCCATTGTTTAAAGTTGCGGAACTATATGAACTATTGTTAGCTCCTGCTATCATATTGCCATTTAAGAACCATTTGTAGCTCGGGTTTGTACCTCCGTTCGAAACGTAAGACGAAAAACTTACGTTCATTCCTTGGCTGATGCTGGTTCCCGGATTAACTGAAATCGCCACAGTGGGCAATACATTTGCATTTACAGTCATGGCAATATTATTACTCGTTGCTGTAGCCGGGCTTGCGCAAGCGGCGCTGCTTGTTAAAATGCAATTGAAAACATCTCCGTTCAGTATGGCTCCGGTACTTAAAACAGCATTGATACCACCCGGAACAGCGGCGCCATTTTTATACCATTTATAAGTGGCAGCACTTCCGGCATTGCCTGCATTGCTATTGAATGTAGCTATAGCGCCTTCGCAAATATTGTTTCCGGGGTTGGCGCTGATGTTGATTGTAGGAGTAACGAGAGGATTAACAGTCATCGCAACACTGTTGCTGCTGTCAACAGCAGCACTTATACATGGGCGATTGCTTGTTAAAACGCAAACGAAAAAATCGCTATTGCTGATCGTGGCACTTGTGTAATTGTTGTTATTTGCTCCGGCAATCAGGTTGCCATTTTTTAACCATCGATAGGTAGGCGCATTCCCGCCATCTGTAATTGTGCTTGAAAAAGTAACTGAGTTCCCGATACATATAGTATCTCCCTGGGCAGTGCTAATACTTACAGTTGGTGTCACCATAGTATATACTGCTATTGTCTTATTGTTACTGCTTGCACTTGCAGGGCTGGCACATGATAAACTGCTCGTAATAACACATTTATAAACATCCCCGTTGCTGGCGCTTGTAGCAGTATAACTGGCATTGGTGGCGCCTGTAATGGCAGTTCCGTTTTTCTTCCATTGATAGCTGGGCGCTCCTCCGGTGTAAAACGCAGAGCTTGAAAAGCTAATACTATTGCCACTGCATATAGTATCGCCTGGGCTCGAGCTAATTGTAACTGTAGGACTTGCAGAATTTACAACAGTAATACCTGCATTATTGCTGTTTGCAAGCGTGGCGCAAGTAGCACTGCTGGTCAGTACGCAACTAAAAATATTGCCATTCGTTACCATCGAGGTGCTGTAGGTAGCATTGCTTGCACCTGCAAGAGTTGTTCCGTTTTTCTTCCATTGATAGGCCGGTGCATTACCTCCGTTCGTTATAGTAGTTGAAAAAGTAATAGTATTGCCGCTGCATATAGTGTCTCCATTGTTTGCGCTGATACTGATAGTCGGGATAATGATCGGATTTACCGTCATTGTGATACTATTGCTGTTAACAGTTGCAGGGGTAGGGCAAGGGAGATTGCTGGTTAATACACAGCTAATAACGTCGCTATTTATTAAAGCACTGCTGGTATAACTGCTGCTTGTGGCACCCGCGATATTGACCCCGTTTTTCTTCCACTGATATGAAGGTGAAGTTCCGCCGTTAGTAGCGCTGCCCGAAAAAGTTACTGAAGAGCCGTTACATATCGTATTTCCTGTACTCGCAGTTATATTCAAACTGGGTACCAAATTTGCATTCACGGTCATCGTAATATTGCCGCTTATCGCAGTACTGCTCGTAACGCAGGTCACGCTGCTGGTCAAAACACAGCTGAAAACATCACTATTGCTTGCAGTGTTGTTTGTATAACCGGCGCTTGTTGCTCCTGAAATATTTGTCCCGTTTTTCTTCCACTGGTAGGAAGGCGAGGTGCCACCATTGCTGATAGTGCTCGAAAATATCACTGAACTGCCGCTGCATATCGTATTTCCTGAACTGCTTATGCTGATACTTGGCGTCAGATTGGGATTAACAGTCATCACGATATTATTACTACTATCGATCAATGGGTTGGCACAAAGAAGTGTACTTGTTAAAATACATCTGAAAACATCGCTGTTGTTAACGGTAGAACTTGTATAAGATGAACCAGTTGCCCCGCTAATAAGGCTGCCATTTTTATACCATTGATAAGTAGGATTGGTTCCTCCATTCGTAATGACACTTGAAAAAGTTGTAGAAGCGCCGCTGCATATCGTATTTCCATTGCTCGCACTGATACTGATAGTAGGCAAGTTTACAGCAGTAACAGCCATGGTTATATTATTGCTGTTCGCAGTATTAGGACTGGCACATGAAAGACTGCTTGTCGTAACACATTTAAAGACATCACTATTGCTGGCTGTCGAAGTAGTATAAGTCGGACTTGTTGCGCCTGCGATGTTGGTCCCGTTCTTCTTCCACTGGTACATCGCTGTAGCCCCTCCGTAAACAGCAGTACCGGAGAATGTAACAGAACTTCCGTTACATATGGCATTACCTGGATTCGCAGAGATACTCACTGTCGGCACAGCAGAACTCACTACTTTCATAGTATGAGTATTACTCGTAGCTGTACTAGTACTGGCACAACTGGCATTACTTGTCAATACGCAACTAAAAACGTCAGCATTGCTGATACTGGAAGTAGTGTAAGTAGCATTCGTAGCGCCTGTAATATTAGTATTGTTTTTCTTCCATTGGTAGCTGGGTGTTGTTCCCCCATTTATTATCGAGCTGGAAAAAACAACCGAATTGCTGGTACATATGGTATCACCCAGGTTTGAGCTGATTGTTAGTGAAGGAGAGCAAGTATATGTGATTGCCAGTGTAGGGGCTGTTGCAGCACTACTGCCTCCCGTTCCCGATTCACCTGTTATAGTGTATATATTTGTGTTTGTGGTGCCGGATGAGGCAAACCCAATAGAAATAGTAGAATTATAATTGGCCTGTATTAAACTAAGTGTAGCAGAATTCAATGCCAGGTTTACAGAAGACCCGCTCCCCCAACTTCCGGTACATATAGACGTTCCTACAACGATATTTCCAAAAAGTGTGCTTGCATTTGTTACTGTAGAAAGGTTACCTGTAATACCATACACCGTAGGAACAAATGTACTGCCATTCAAAGAAAAATGTAAACTAAGTGTCACACTCGTAATAGTTGCTGTTGCGGGAATATTCATTGCGGCTAAATTAAAAACAGCAAATCCCCTTTCCTGGCTGGTAGCTACAGAAGAGGAATTAACTAAGGCGTTTCCATCAGTTCTTGTGGCATAAGTAGTATAGCCGGTAGTATAAGAATTAGCGGCACCTGTAGCGCTGCAATAAACAGTCGTTTGTGCGCCACTGTGAAGCGAAGACAGTATTAACAAGAGACAAACTGTCAAAATGCTGTATATTTTATTCATGTTTCTTTTGTTTTTTTATTGTTATAATAATAAAGGGCTTCAGTACGGGGTATCGTGCTGCGTATACGTTTAGCCTAACTATTTTCTCAAATAGCTTATGGCTTAAAATTTTATTAAATATGGAATGAGAAACCTGCGGAAATGATCTGTATTATTTCATTTAAGAGATACAAGATGCTATCAGCATTTTGAAACATCAAAATGATTTGGCAGCATGCAATACTGCCAAATGAGATTAGTAACACCTGGTAATTACAAGATCAGCGGGAAAGAGAGGGTGGCCCTCTGAATTGAAAAGTGCTTAATAAATAAGAATGGCTAAAATTTTCAGGAAAAATTATATGTGCAACAAATTCTTCACGCTTACTCAGAGGCCCCTCAATCCTGGATCTTAAAAAAGAATGCGGCCTTTTACGTTTGGTTTTATGGGCCTTGATAAACGTACGGAAGCTGGCCTGTTTTTTGTCCAGGAACTTGTACGGTCCTTCAGAA
>CAIYVS010000290.1 GCA_903929655.1 uncultured Bacteroidota bacterium
AGGATAAAGGCATGTGGTATAATTTAAAAAATATGGGCAAAAACAAATGGGGCTTACTGGCTTATTTCGCGATATCAATTGTTGCGCTTCTTTTGCTTTTTTTGCTAATGGTGATCTCTAACTGATTTTTTTTGATGAAAAATACTATAAGGGTAGAACGCGCTAAATTGAATATTTCGCAAACAGAACTTGCAGAGCAAATACAGGTGTCGAAGCAGACCATTCATTCAATTGAAACAGGCAGATTTGTACCTTCTACCATCATAGCTTTAAAAATGGCGCGTTTTTTCAAGGTAAGTGTAGAGTCCATTTTTGAATTAGAGCCTGAAGACTAAGAATAAATGACAATAATAAGAGATTAATATAAGATACAAAAAACATGAAAAAAGTAAACTTCACAATAAGGCTGCTGGTATTGTTGAGCCTCTGTCCGTTAAAATCGTTTGCACAAGGTACTTTCCCATTCCTGGCAAAAAATAAGAATGATTTTTTACATCCTAAACAGGATCCGAAAATAGAAGATGTCTATTTAAATGTTAATAATAAGGTTATTGTAAATACCGGTACAGACAAGCAGAAATATAAAGCAAGTACGATTTGGGGATTCCGGGATAAAAAGGGTGAAGAGTTCAGGATATATAAAGATGAGGATTACCAGGTTCTTCAATCTGACGTTTTATCCGTTTATAGCCGTCAGGCAGTAAATGATGTGCAATATTATACAGGTTATTACTTCAGTATAGGGATAGACGGGGATATATATGAGATGACCGAACAAAATTTTATAAATATGTTTTCAGATTCAAACGAAAAATTCTTATCCCTGATCAAGGCGTATTTTAATGTGCTGGAAGGTTATTCTGCATACGATAGCAAAAACAAGTCTTTTAAAATAGTGGAGTATTATAAACGATCATTAAAATAAATTGTAACTAGGGGATATTCAGGGCATCAAACACAAGCTTAAAAAAGGCGCACTTTTAAGCAAAGCGTATTAGATGCTTAGTAAATGGCATCTGAAAACGGACTATTGAAATACAAATTCAAGGAACACAACAAAAAATAAAAACTAATTTTTATGAAAAAAAATTATGTAATGGCAGTTATGCTGCTGATAGGGATACTATTTTCTAACGCGAACTATGCGCAGACTACCGGCAGCTTTAATGACAGTGTCATGTTTATGAGCCAGCAACGCTTACTGTCACTATACGTGCCGACAACTTATAATGCCTCAAACCCTTACAGGCTAATGGTTTGCCTGCATGGGCTAGGGGATAACTGTGCTAATTACCGTAATAGCCTGGTAGGTGGCCTGGCATGGGGTGCAAACATTAGCAATACCATTTTTGTTTGTCCGGAAGGATATAATGTCAATACAGACTACTATTATCCTGCAGGAGATGAAGCTATTATACAGGTAAGTATTGATTATGCCAGACAGCACTATAATATTGATACCACAGATATTATATTACAAGGGTTTTCTCTCGGTGGCAGGGCTGCGTTGCGCTATGGCCTGGATAATTATAGCAAATTCAAGGGATTGCTGCTGAACACGCCCGCTGTGCAGGGAGTAAAGGAAGCTATTAATGCCGGAGGATATAATTACACTTATGCAAATGCAAGCCATATACCTATCTACATTACTCATGGAGAAACAGATATTGCTTATGAGGCACCAATTGATTCATCCTATAAAGAGATGGTATTGAATGATGGTATCGTACGTTATTTCCAGTTCCCCGGTTTGGGACATGCCATACCTCCCATCGCACAGATCATCAATTTTATACCTTATTTTGATTCTCCAACTGTTGTGAACTATGATGCAGACCTGGTGGAGCTGAATATCGCACAACGCGCTTGTGTTACATCGGTACCTGCTGCTTGCCTGCTTCGTAATACCGGATTAGATACGATTCATTCTGTTACTTTGCATTACACAGTAAATGCCAATAATTATACTTATACATGGAATGGTACTCTTGCTTCTTTTCAGCATGCTATAGTGAGTTTACCGGTAGTAAATGTACCTGCAGGCAACCAAACTCTTGATGTTGCTATAGATACTATTAATGCAAGTATTGCAGACACAATCACGAGTAATAATGCAAAGATTGCTCCTTGCCAGGTTGTTACACAGGGTACTGTCTTACCTCTCTTTGAAGGTTTTGAAGTATCAGTTCCGCCTACAAACTGGGTTCAATACCTTGCAGGGGACTTCTACTCACCCTGGTTCCAGGACAGCACTGTGATGAAAACAGGCTATGCATCTATGGGGGCTGCAAATACCATCCTGTTATTTGATAACGCAGGACGAAAAGAAGATATTGCATCACCAATAATGGACCTTACGTCAGTGGCAAATCCTAATTTGAGATTTGATGTAGCTTATAATTATCATCATTATGCACCGCCCGTGCTTACAATTGATACTATATTTGCTGATACACTTGAAGTACTCATATCAACCGATTGTGGCAGTACCAATACTGTATTGTATAAGAAAGGTGGCACACAACTGGCTACTTTTGCCAATCCTATCTTGAACCCAACAAATTTGCAGGCTATTTTTATTGCTCCTGCTGATAGTAACTGGAGAACAGAATTCATAGACCTGAGCTCTTACGGAACGTATAATGAAGCTATCCTTACCTTCAGATATATATCTGCCCTTGGTGGCTCGGTTTATATAGACAATGTGAATTTCAGCAATACTCCATTAGGTATATCTAAATTAAGAACAAACAATTTCAGACTATATCCTAACCCTGCAAATAATATTGTAAATATCAACACAGGTGATGAAGCAATAAGCAATGTGGAAGTAATAGATATGGCAGGTAAACTTGTAATAGGTATAGACAATACTGGCGGGGGAAGTGAATTAAATGTAAATACGTCTGCCATGGCTGCTGGTGCATATATTTTCAGGATTTATTCGGAGCATAGCGTACAGACCTCCAAAGTGATCATAAACAGGTAAGCTTAATGAGTTTGATTTGAGGGCCGTCACAAAGTGCCGGCTTTTTATGCTTAAAGGCTGAATTTCAAAACCTTTTTCATTTTATATAATGTTAATCTTATCTTGCGCCCTTTATGAAAAAAAAGGTATACGTACAAGAATCGAATATTAAGAATGCAGGCAGAGGTGTATTTGCATCAAAAGACATTAAGAAGGGTGAGGTAATAGAAATATGCCCGATATTGATATTTTCTGATAAGGACAGCGCCAATGTCTTGAAGACGAAATTGCAATCTTATGTGTACGAATATGGCAAAAACGGGTCTATGTTTGCCTTGGGCTTTGGTTCTTTATACAATCACCAGAAGCGTGCCAATGCAAAATATGAACTGGTGGAGCACGAGGGCCAGCCCGAACAGAGCAGTGAGC
This sequence comes from uncultured Bacteroidota bacterium, assembly GCA_903929655.1. GTDB lineage: Bacteria > Bacteroidota > Bacteroidia > Chitinophagales > Chitinophagaceae > JABDGU01. The sequence continues at coordinate 3,398 of CAIYVS010000290.1, forward strand.
TGTATATAACAGCCCTGAGGCCAATATCTAAAAATGAAGAGATATCCATTAACTACGGGAACGATTTTTACAATAATTAGAGGGCACTATTTTAGATGCCATTTCCTTTCATTTGTGTTTGCCTAAATGGAGTAGGAATCATTGGCAGTGCCATCTTTGCATAATTTTTTGCAAAATTCCATTTTCCGAAGTGTTATTGTAATATTTGTAGTGCCATTATCTTTCGAATCC
>CAIYVS010000291.1 GCA_903929655.1 uncultured Bacteroidota bacterium
ATATTTTATTATCGTTCCGTTAATGATTTGCCTAACTTGATTTCTTACATCTTTCGCACAAAATAATGACGGTAAAAAAGCAAGAAAAAAATATGTCAGAATGGAAAGGGCTATGACAAAAAGGAATAATGCAAGGCGCAATAACAATGCAAAAGGGTCTGTTAGAGAAGTGGAAAAAATGAATAAGGATGAAGATAAATATAAAAAGACCGATTGACTTGCTTTCAGTTTGCTGATGCAAATTTCTGTGTGGATTCAAAGCGCTGAAAAATGATATCCGGTATGCGCAAAAGAAACAATAGTTATTCTTTCATAAGTTGTTAGCCCTCTAATTCTGTCTTTTATATTTCTTCCATTATTTCTTCAATTGTAACAACTCCGGAGAAATGGTGACCTCCGTCTATTACTATTGCGATACGTATTTTATTAGACAAGAGAATATTTCCCAGGTTTTTATTACCCGGAATAATTAAGGTGAGCAATCCTATTGCCGTAACTGGCGAGTACTACTGGATTACCAATTCGAACCTGCTTTATACATACAATGGTATTATTTGCAAATTAGAACGGCATTTATTCCAAATAATCGGCATAACCCTTGGCACGATATTTTGTTATACTTCAGAATTAATTTATTTTTTTAAAAATGCTATCTACACCCATTCAGGAATCACATGCGCCGATTGATATTTTGATTGTTGGCGGAGGTATTGCGGGATTAATGCTCTCCATTATGCTTGAGCGCAAAGGGTATAACATTACTTTAGTAGAGCAAGCTACAGAATGGAAACCAATAGGTGGTGGCATCACGCTTACTCTTAATGGCGTAAAGATACTGCAGGATATAGGATTGTTAGATGTCATACTGCCATATGCCAACGAGATAAGACATATTAATATTACTGACCAGCAGGGTAAAAAGCTTTCTTCTTTCAATCTCGATGGATATGCAGTGAGCTACGCTAAAACGTTCACAGTGCTCCGGCATGATCTGCACAGTGCTTTGATCAGACGTTTAGCAAATACCAGGGTTTGCCTGGGCACCTCATGTACTGCGATAATAAATGAGGGCAATAAAGTCAAAGTATCGTTCACTAATAAGCAATCCGGTATTTATGATCTGGTTGTTGGTTGTGATGGTATCAATTCTTTTGTACGTCGCACACTGTTTAGCAATAATGTAAATAAGTATTGCGGCTATGCTTCGTGGCGTTTCATTGCCGTTGGCGTAGAAGTACAGCAAAACACACTTACAGAGATGTGGGGTGTAGGCAAGCGATTTGGTATCGTTCCGCTTAGAGACAATAAGGTGCATTGTTTTGCTTCAGTGACTGCCCTGCAAAACTCTGCGGCGAACAGAAACATTAGTGTGGGTGATTTTAAGGGTCTTTTTTCGGGCTTCGCTGGTTACGTTCCCGATCTTATCAACGCTCTTAAAAAGAACAGCGACCTGATGTACAACGATCTTGAGGATGTGTGTTTGAAAAAATATTACAAGGGTCGGGTCGTGCTTATAGGTGATGCCGCACATGGCATGACACCTAATATGACGCAGGGAGCATCTATGGCAATTGAGGATGCGATAGTATTGGCGGAGAATCTTACAGATAGGTCGGCTATTGAAAAAAGCCTGGAACACTTTCAGGCTGCACGCTGGCACCGTACCCGTTCAGTTCAGAAGAAGTCAAATTTATTAGGAAAGATCGGACAACTCGACAACTCCTATTTATGCAGGCTGAGGAATTATAGCTGGCAACGAATTCCCGATAGGTGGATCCAGAATGACTTAAGAAACTTGCTCGTCAATAACCGCACTCGTTTGGATTAAGGAACACTAATCTCATTATTTATGTCTCTCACAATATACCAGGTACGAACAGAGAAAGAGAAGGAAAATTTTCTTAACGTAGCGCACTATATGTATCGGTCAGATAACAACTGGATAGCGCCGTTAAATAAACAGATACACAACATTTTTGAACCGGCTAAGAATAGCTATTTCGAACATGGTTCGGCCCGGCGATGGGTTCTCAAAAATGCCTCAGGGGAAAGCATAGGAAGAATAGCGGCATTTATTGATAATGATAAAAAGAAGAACAATGAGCTTCATGCCGGTGGCGTGGGTTTCTTTGAGTGCATAAACGACCAAGAGGCTGCAAATCTTCTTTTCGATACCGCAAGAGTATGGTTGGAGGAAAACAAAGTAGCCGCCATGGACGGGCCTATAAATTTTGGCGAAAACGACCGTTTCTGGGGATTGCTTGTAGAGGGTTTCACAGAACCTCCCTTCACCACTAATTATAATCATCCCTACTACCGTCAGCTATTTGAGAATTATGGTTTTAAAGATTATTACGAAATGACCAGTAATGTAATAGATCTGGAAAAAAAACTGGACGAGCGATTCGAAAAAATCTGGAGCAGGGTAAAAGAAAAGAACAATGTGCAATTCAGGCATCCCCAAAAAAAAGATCTCAAAATATTTGCTCAATATTTCAGGGAGATATATAATGATGCTTGGCAGTTCCATGAAGAGTACAAACCAATAACGGAAACCCGGGCATTGAAATTTGCAAAGGAGATCCGCGTCCTGTTCATAAGCAAAATGCTCCCTTTTGCATTCATTGGCGACGAACCGGCAGCATTCCTTATTTGCACGCCCGATCTCAACCAGATATTCAAACAGTTCAAAGGGCGGATCGGTCCTTTTCAGTTATTGAAATTCATCTGGCGTAGCCGTAATGATTTTGCATGGTACAGGAAGAGAGGTATACTTACCAAAGGCCACGCCATTGCCATAGGTATCAAGCCAAAGTTTCAGCAGTGCGGATTGGAAACAGGCATGATAATGTCATCATTAGAAGACGTGCGGAAATTAGGTTTCAAAAGTATAGAGCTTAGTTGGGCCGGCGACTTTAATCCAAAGATAAACCGGCTTCATAGTGCAGTAGGCGCGGTACAGGCAAGAAAGCACATTACTTATCGCTTCCTATTTGATAAGAGCATAGAATTCAAGCGCTACAAGCCCATCCCTATGAACCGGGGCAAGATCGGGTAGTTCGTGCCATGCTAGTTCGTCCTCTTATAAAAAAGGGATGAAGCAGCAACAAGCGGCGGTCATTCCCAGAAGGTAAATGTTTATCGTTAGAGGCGCTGACACTCATCATTTCTTTAGGCCACGAAACTTGGTAAGTTGTGCTATCAAAAAAATAGCAATAAATAGCACAATTGATACGAAAAGAGGATGCGCTGGAATATCAGGAGAAGGGGAGGCCGGGGAAGGTTGAGGGCTTTGATTGGGCCAGCATATATTTGTAGTCCAAAATAAACGCTTAAATTGTATATGTGAATATTACAGAGCAAATATTAACGGATAGCAAGGGAAATGCGGTTGCTGTGCAAATACCTGTGCGCCAGTATAAAAAAATACTTGAACTGCTGGAGGAACTGGATGATATAAAGGCCTACAAAAAGGCAAAAAAAGCCAAATCTGAATGGGTGCCTTTTGAGCAGGTATTTGCTAAACCGGAGCAAAAGAAAAAATAGCCAAAATGTATAAGCTGGTTATAGAAAGGTATGCTGAAAAGCAAATAGATAAGATTACGCCTGCCCATATCCCCGTACTTTAAAAGGCAATTGCATCGCTTGCAAATGATCCCCGGCCACATGGTTATGTAAAATTGAAAGGTACCGATGCCTATCGTGTGCGCAGTGACAATTACAGAATTATTTATGAAATACACGAAAAGATAGTTACAGTAGTAGTAATAGATGTGGGCAACCGGAAGGATATTTACAAAAAATATTAAGGATCATGGTCCTGAACCCTGAATGGTGCAAATGCCGTGAGTGCGGAATAGTGGTGTTGTAGTTTGGGCTCCTCCTTCGCAAAAAAGCTATTGTGGGCGAAGCACAAAGAATTTCTATTAAACGATATTTTTAATTCTCAGGGGATTTACTTCGTAATTAATGTCTTTTTTTATTGCCCCAGTGATAAAGTTCTCCCCGGACTGAAGCCGCTCGTCGAAATGACGGCCTTGATTGGGCAGGCTGAGCACAGTCGCCCTTCGGCAAGCTCTGGGTGACAAGGCCTGCGCACAGTACACACTCCTTGAGCTACGCTCGTTCTCTTGCGTTCACCTCTCAGGAGGGGAATTGCAGCAAGTCTATTTCTCAGCTTGGGAGATGGCGGGTCGGCGCCCGCAATGACAGGGTTAGGAGTGGGATTTCTATTGGGCGGCAGAGCTATTTCGCAGCATGTCATGGTTCGACAGGGCTCACCATGACAATTCTATAATTTGGCATTAGCAGCGTGTAGTGAAGATGTAGAAGCGAGCGTGGCAAGGAAGATGATAGTAATAGTGTGGCTGGTGAAATAATCAAGGTTTATTATTTCACGGGCTCAACCCTATAGCCCTCTTTTCTCAATAAAGATATGACTCCGTTTGGGCCCCATAGGTGGCCTGCGCCTACGGCAAAGAATACGGATTGCTTTTGTATCTTTTCTTCTATGCGGCTGATCCACTTTTTATTTCTGTCATCCAGGAAAATGCCTATGTCGTTGCCGAGGTCGTTTGATTGTTGGATAAGATAAAATAAAGCAGAGAGGTCTTGCTGCTTATAAGCGGCTACAATTTCATCATAGTTATTTTTATCAGATGCTCCTCCTTTGATACTGGTGAGGATATCGCTTATGACCGAGTCGGTTGGTATGCTGGAAAGCACGTCAATTTGTTCTTTTACTTCTTCCAGGCCTGTAATGATTTTATTGTCTTTTTTTGCCTGTTCTAAGATATTGTCTTCGTATGATTCCGGGTTGGGGCAGCTCATATTTTTGGAGGTGAGCATTACATCGAGTGCAATGGGTTTCATGGATTGAAACATGGCTATCTGGAGGCCGAGGCTGTCGTTGAGGTATTTTGCCAGTTGTGTATTCTGTTCATCTGTAAAATAATCACTGAGTTTTTTGCCGCTGGAGTCTATCATGCTGGCTGCGGCTTTTATCATTACACTTGGGTCGTCGAGGTTCATTTCGAAGCAGACCGCTTCGCTCTTTTGGAGGCAGGCCTTCATGGAGTCTGTCCAGAAATAGTCTTCGGGGCATATCATATGGATGGTGCCAAAAAGCCAGGATGGTTTATGCAGACCATTGCCGCTGATACGCCACAGCAGGGACCGGGAGAATGTATCGGTCTTTACCTGGGCGTTATGATCCTTTGGAATTTGGGCAGATGCTGTAGTAAATGAAATGACAGTAAGGAGGATTAAAATGATCTTGTTCATCTGAAAATAATTGTATTTTTTTGAGGGGAGTAGCACTCTTACCGGCTTTATTTGTGTGCTGATATTATACATCAGCAATGTTGTTTCATCTTATAAAGATAGTTTATTCAAAAATAATGGTGGCCAAACCTGTGCCGAGCCCTATTAATATGGCAATTGTTTTTTTGCGGTTAAGGGCATGTTGCTGAGTGCCGCTCTCGAAAAATATCGTGGTAGCGATGTGTATAAAGGAACCTGCGACAAGCGGGAGCAAAACATTCATCAGTTTGGATACCAGTGTGTATTGGGCGCTTAGTGCATTTGTGAGCAGGCTGGAAAAAGGTGTGATAAGAGAAAATAAAAAGAGGTAAATAAATGCCCTTTTCCTGCTTTGGGTGTTTAATATTAGTATGCAGAGCAGCATGGCTTCGGGCAGTTTGTGGGCTGCTATGGCAAGGTATAAAGAGGGGAGTGTGGAATGATCGTGAAATTGTATGCCTAAGGGAAGCCCCTCCATAAATGCGTGGAGGCTGATGCCGAATACGATAAAGGTCAGAGGAACAGTATGTTCGTGTTTGTCGGTGTGTAAATGCCCATGCTCTAAGCCATGTGTAAAACGCTGAATGATCAACTGAAGGAAAAAGCCTGCCAACAGGAATACCCCGGTGTTTGTGCCGGCAAAAGAAAAAGCTTCGGGAATGAGGTGCAAAAAGGTGATGCTTAAGAGAAAGGAACCTGAAAATGCTAGCAAACTGTGCATTTGCACATTACTAAGGCGTTTTGCCCAAAGTGGTATGCTGCCCCCGGCAAATGTAATAATGAAAAGCAGGAGGTTGTATATGATGAGCATGAACTTTTAAAATTTGCCTTGAACAAAAATACTCTGGTTTATTAAATAAAGAAGAATAAAAGAATCAACATAAGAGCAGGCGTGTTATATAAAAATGTGTATTATAATATAAGGAAAGGTGCAGATTTTTTTGATAATTATTTTGAAGAGTACTATATTTAAAATGCAATGGATTTTTTAAATTTATTAAAACCGGAAAATAGCCTAAAGCCAGGAGCGGGCAAGCTTCTTATTGCTGAGCCATTTTTAAAAGATTCTAATTTCTCCCGTACGGTTATTATGCTCTGTGAGCATGATGATAAAGGGACCGTGGGCTTTATTCTCAACCATCTTACAGATATGAAGCTGTCTGATATTTTGCCGGAACTATACCCTGCAAATGCAGCTATTTATGGGGGGGGACCAGTGCAGACAGATACCTTACATATGTTACATTCTATGCCGGAGGTATTGGGGGGTAATGAGATAGCGCCCGGTGTTTATTGGGGAGGATCTTACGAGGTATTGCAGGAAATGATACATGATAATTCTTATGATCTGGCTTATATCAGGCTGTTTGTAGGCTACTCGGGGTGGTCGGCGGGACAGCTGGATAAGGAGTTGGAGGAAGGGTCATGGTTTGTTGCCGAATTGCCGGAAAATATATTATTTAAAACCAAACCGGAAGATTTGTGGAAAAAGGCAATAGGCCAATTAGGAGATGACTACAAATTTGTCGCGAACATGCCTATTAATCCTCAACTGAACTAATTATTCCTGATTTAAAGCATCTTTGTTAATTTTATACGGTGAGCATCAATAAAATATTTGGCACTATCCTGGTGACAGGATTCATATCTGTTTTGTTACCTGCATGTGGAAAGAAGGACTCGGGTGAGGGGACTTGTGACCCTGCAAAGCTGAAAGGAACTTATTATTCCATCAGGCAATTTGCACGCGATCATTATGGCATGTATAAGGGCACGCCCTATGGGTTTAAAAAGATAACAGTTTTGAACAACAAAAAGGACACTGTCTATGAGAATATATATACTATTGACTGGCCAATGATCTTCAAAACATTTTTTGAAACAGATATAAGCGACAAAAAATTTCTGTGCCATTATAATTTCAGCATGTTTGACGACGATGTTTCCTCAACACGCAATTATTATTATGAAGCTAAAGATCCGGGATTATATACCCGTAAACTTATCATCAGCACCAATCCTACAACAGAGAAAGTGGAAAGTATTTATATAGAAACGGAGAAAAAAACAACTTTTACATTTCAAAGTCAGAAATTGTTATATATACCTTTGAAGGTGATCCAGATACAGAGATATGAAAAGTCGTTTATGCAAAGCCCCAAGGATTTGTACCTGGAGTATGATTTTATGTAAGCTGCCGGAAAATGACAAGAGATGAGTTTAGTAAAATAGCGCCCAGCATACCTCACCAGCCCGGTTGTTATAAGTATTATGACGTACAGAATGAACTGCTTTACGTAGGCAAAGCTAAGGACCTGAGGAAGCGGGTAGGATCTTATTTTAATAAGACGCTGGATAATAATAAAACAAAACGTTTAGTTTATTTCATTCACCATATAGATTTTACGGTAACCGGATCGGAACATGATGCCTTCCTTCTTGAGAACTCCCTGATAAAGCACTACCAGCCCAGGTTTAATGTCTCATTAAAGGATGATAAATCTTATCCTTATATCGTTATAAAAAAAGAAAATTTTCCGCGTGTATTTTTTACAAGGAGAGTGATACAGGATGGGTCTGAATACCTTGGGCCTTTTACCGGCCTGATGAGAGTGAAGGAATTGCTGGAGATGGTGAAACAAAATATTCCTTTACGTACCTGTAACCTCAACCTTACACCGCAAAACATAGCCAAGCATAAGTTTAAGGTATGCCTGGAATACCATCTCGGTAATTGTAAGGGGCCCTGCGAAGGATACCAGTCTGCGGAGGACTATATGGAGAACCTGCAGCATGTGCGCCATGTGCTGAAAGGCAATATAAATGAAGTAATAAAATACCTGAAGGCAGAAATGCTGAAGTATGCCACAGAAATGCAATTTGAAAAAGCTGAAGTGATAAAACAGAAAATTGATTCCCTCCAGAACTATCAAAGCAAATCTACAATTGTTAACCCGCGGCTGGGTAACCTGGATATAGCGAGTATGGTTAGCGATGAACAGAATTTTTATGTGAATTATATGATGGTGAGCAAAGGAACCGTGGTATATTCAAAAAGTGTGGTGATAGAAAAGAAGCTGGAAGAACAGGAAATGGAAGTGCTTTCTATTGCATTGGACAATTTGCGGGAAACGTTTCAGAGCAATGCAGAAGAGGTTGTTGTGCCCTTTGTTATAGATGTTACGAATGCAAACCTAAAGATTACAGTACCGAAGGCAGGCGACAAAAAGCAATTGCTTGACCTGAGCCTTAAGAATGCTGAGGCATTTAAAGCAGAACTGCGAAAGAAAGACACATTACTGCTGGGCGAAACATCTAAGGCAAAAACTATGGAGATACTGGAAGAATTGCAGGAATCTTTGCAATTATCAGAACTGCCTGTGCATATAGAGTGCTTTGATAATTCTAATTTCCAGGGAGCCTACCCGGTGGCGGCAATGGTATGTTTTAGAGATGGTGTTCCTTCAAAAAAAGACTACAGGCATTTTCATATTAAAACAGTAAAAGGGATCAACGATTTCGCTTCTATGGCTGAGATCGTTTACCGCCGCTATAAACACCTGATGGACGAGAACCAGGCCTTGCCACAATTGGTAATTATAGACGGAGGAAAGGGGCAATTGAGTTCGGCATTGGAAAGTATTGAAAAACTGGGTTTGACAGGGCGTATGACATTAGTGGGCCTTGCCAAAAGAGAAGAGTCCTTGTTTTTTGCTAATGATACGGAGCCTCTGCAACTCAATTTTGACAGCCAGGCGCTACTATTGGTTCGCAGAATAAGGGATGAAGTGCATCGATTTGGTATAACATTTCACAGGGAGACACGAAGCAAGGGCACTATTAAAAATGAACTGGACGGCATACCGGGCATAGGTGATAAAACTGCAATGGCCTTGCTTAAGGAGTTTCGTTCGGTGAAAAATATAAGGACACTTACAGAAAGAGAACTCGCCAAGGTAATAGGTATGGCAAAAGCCCGTGTAGTTTACAGTTATTTTCATACAGATGATGCGCCCGCAGAATCTATCTGAGCCTATTTGAGTATCTTTGCACAAATTATAAGAAGATGTCTTCTTCCCACAAACCAGCGCTTCTCTCCTCTATATTGAAAATGCAATGCCCTAATTGCCGCAAAGGGCATATGTTTTCCAACAAACATATTTTGCCACTCAACAAATTACTGGATATGCCGGAGAAATGTCCGCATTGCGGACAAAAGTTTGAGCTGGAAGTTGGTTTTTATTATGGTACGGGCTATGTTAGTTATGCATTGTCAATTGCATTGATGGTTGCAATATGGTTGGTTTATTGGGTTGTTTTCGGGCTTTCTTATGCGGATAATTCGGTGTTTTATTGCCTGGGTTTGTCTATGATTATATTGTTTGTAATGCAGCCCTGGCTTATGCGCCTATCTCGTGTATTATACCTTTATATGTTTGTGAGATACGGTAAGGGTGTACGTTGGAAAACAGAACAATAGGGTTTTAGTTTGAAACTATATTTTTTATTCCCCGAACAAGAACATTGTTTTCATTTGCGAAGTTTGCTGTTTTGTTACATCGATTTATAAACAAGGCTTTTTGATTTTTACGGAACAGATTCAGAATGGAATATTAGTGAAACCTGGTGTCTTTTACTAAGTGTTATGTTTTTGTGTTATTGTATGCTTCAAATGGTTGGAACCAGCAAACATATTATGAAATATTGCAAGCCTGTAATTGTTGTTTTGTAATATTTACTACATTGCAATACACTTTTCGGCAATACATGCATAAGGCAAGCATATCAAATACATTAATCAGGATATTTTTCCCTGTTGCCCTTTTTATAATTTTTTCATTTTCGCCAGGCAATGTTTTAAAAGCGCAAAATGCAGATAGTCTTTTATCTGTTCTGAAAAATCACAAACAAGATGATACTACCAAGGTTCAGTTGCTATCTGATTTAGCTGCTTCATTCATTGATGTTAACCTGGATTCTATGGAGTTGTTTGCAAATGAAGGCTTGAAAATTGCCAATAAAATAAATTACTTAAGAGGTTCTGCGTCTTGTCTCCAATTTATGGGTATTGCTAATTTTAGAAGAACCCAATATGAAGCCTCATTGAAATATTACCAGGAGGCATTGCATATTTATGAAAATACAAATAGCAAAAAATCGCAGAGCAGGGTATTACTTGCAATTGCAGATATTTATGACCGTCAGGGTAACAGTAATCTTGCTATTGAAACTTATAATAAATGTATCAGCATATGCCAGGCTGTGAATAATCCCAAAACAGAAGGGCTGGCACTTATTGATGTAGGAGGACTGTATGCCGATCAGAATAACTATGTGGAGGCCATCCGTTATTATATAGATGCTTTGAAAGTATTTGAAAAGCTTAAAAATAATGAAGATTTATCAATGACCATGGTGAATGTTGCAACCTTGTATGCCACTATGGGCAATTATAAGCTTGCTAAAGATTATATCAATCAAGGCCTTTCCATTAAAGGAATTGACAACAGGGAAGTGTTATTTTCTAATTATGTAAATTCAGGGATAGCATATGCCCAGATGGGGGATTACCTGGATGCATTCCCTGCGTACTATAAAGCCAAGCTGATTGCAGACTCGATAGGTGATATCAGATGGAAAAATCTATGCCTCGGCAATATTGCTGATGCATATTACAAGACGGGCCAGTATGACACGGCATATGCGATGTATGCCAAATTGTTAAAGCAGGATAAAGACTTTAATGATACAACAATAATTGTTGCAGCAAAACAGGTTATCGGGTCTATTTTAATTAAAAGAGGAAAACTTACGGAAGGTATAAGGCTATTGAAAGATGCTCTAAGTTTGGCAGAGGCAAAGAGATTAAAGAAAAATATTTACGAAACAGCGGGTTTTCTGTCTGATGCATATGATAAACTACACGATTACGGGCATGCACTGCAATATCATAAACTATACTATAATTATTATGATTCCCTGTATAATGAAAAGACCAATAAACGTGTTTTGCAGACCCAATTTGACTATGAACTGGGGCAAAAGGAAAGCCAGATAGCACTGCTTAATAAAGATAAAGAAATTCGGCAAGGCAAAAGTGAAAAGCAGGCTTTTGTAATGTCGGCATTGATGGGAGGTTTAATATTGCTTATAATTATCAGCATTTTGCTATATCGTAACAGCCTGCATGAAATGCGGAACAGGAAAAAGATATTAAAACAAAAAGAAGAGATACAAGTGCAGGCTTTAAGGTTAGAAGAACTAAACAGGTTCAAGGACAAAACTTTTTCTGTCTTGTCTCATGATCTCAGGGGGCCCCTTGGTTCAGTTACGGCTACCATGCAGATGCTGGATAATAAGATTCTTAGCCCTGAAGAGTTTACTGAGTTAAAGCCTGAAGTGAACAGGCAATTGAAATCTCTGAATACTTTACTTGATAATTTGTTGCAATGGGCAAAAAATTATATTCACGGTCATGCACACGCTAATCCTGATAAGGTAAATCTGTTGGAGGCTTCAACCGATACTATTATTTTGCTGCAGGATGCTGCGGATGCTAAAAAAATAAGAATCCTTAATGATATACCGGGAGACTTATGTGTAACCTGTGATCCGGAACAATTGCAAATTATGATTAGAAATATTGTCATGAATGCTGTTAAGTTTACTCCTTATGGTGGTGCAATTACACTTAATGCATCTACAACAGATCATGTTGTCATCTTAAGTATAACTGATACCGGTGTTGGTATGACACAAGAACAGGTAAATAATTTGTTTACTTCTGCTACGCAAAACACTTATGGCACCGATGGTGAAAAGGGCATAGGTTTGGGGCTACTTCTTTGTTACGAATTTATTAAAGTGAATAATGGCTTTATAAGTGTTAACAGCGAGGTGGGTAAAGGGACTACCTTTTGTATGGAGTTACCTCTTGCTGATTCTTAATGTATAGGTAATACATATCCCCTACATTGCTTTTTTGAAGAAAATTGTCTGGGTTTCATATTTTGGG
>CAIYVS010000292.1 GCA_903929655.1 uncultured Bacteroidota bacterium
CCAGCCATTTGTGGTGAGGTCTTTATGTCCCATAGGAAAAGCGTGTCGGCACGAACACAGCAGTATGCATTCGGCGAACCTCGCGCAGCAAAAAAACTAACATTCGGATACGATTTTGTAAAAGAACAAAGAACAAGAGAGAAATTGGCTGTTTGAAAAAGTAAAGTCCCCCGCACATGCGAGGGACTTTTTGAAATCACGGTGTCAGGAGCAATGGTTTATTGCTGATCGGGCTGCGGTGTGTAGCGCAGGTATGGTTTTATAATGTTTAATCCTTTAGGAAATTTTTGTATTGCATCTTCTGTAGATACTGAAGGCACCACAATCACATCTTCTCCTTGTTTCCAGTCCGCCGGTGTTGCCACACTATATTTAGCTGTTAATTGCAGGGAGTCTATTACCCTCAATACTTCCTGGAAATTTCGGCCTGTAGACGCCGGGTAAGTAATGCTTAGTTTCACTTTTTTATCCGGGCCTATTACAAACAATGAACGCACGGTAAAAGTTTCAGAGGCATTAGGATGTATCATATCGTAAAGCGTAGCCACATTACGGTCAGCATCGGCTATAATGGGGAAAGTAACAGTGGTATGCTGGGTCTCGTTAATGTCTTTTACCCAACCTATGTGCTTGTCTAAGGGATCAACACTAACAGCTAATACTTTTACATTGCGTTTGGCAAATTCTTCCTTAAGTTGGGATGTTTTACCCAATTCTGTAGTGCATACCGGGGTATAATCGGCAGGGTGCGAAAAAAGTACCCCCCAGCTATCACCCAGGTATTGGTGAAAATCAATCTCGCCCTCAGTTGTTTGGGCCTTAAAATTCGGTGCTATGTCTCCCAGCCGGATTGCCATGTAGTTGTATTTTAAAGTTTGAAATGGACCCTAAAATTAAGCACAGATATGGAATGGTATGCTAAATATTTATTAATATTTTAGGATTTAAAGCCTGTATGGCTACTTGACAAGCGAAGAACATACTGTATCTTCGCCCCGCACGTTAAAGTATTAAGATCAATAGTTTGTTTCAATGCGCCTGAGTAAAATTATACTGATATTTTTTATCCTTTTTTCAGCATTGCCTGCCCTGGCACAGCATACGGCCCTTAATATGCCCGACCATGATGAAAAAGCGTATTATTTCGGTATTACTTTCGGCACTAATTTTTCGGAATACAGGATACAATATACCTCGTCATTTGCTAATACAGATACTTTTAAGCGCATACAGCCCTATTGGTTGCCCGGCTTTAACCTGGGCCTGATGGGCAACCTGCGGCTTAATAAATTTGTTGACCTGCGTTTTGTGCCATCGCTTTCATTTGCAGAAAAGAGATTGTATTACCGTATAGCATACCCTAATGACAGTACTGTTGACCGGACGATAGAATCGATATATATGCACCTGCCCGTGCAATTGAAATTTAAAAGCGACCGTATAAAAAACTTCCGTTTCTACGGCCTGCTGGGTGGCAAGTTTGACTATGACCTGGCAGCAAACGCCCGCTCCCGCCGCAATGATGAATTTTTGAAAGTGTCGCCCATAGATGCCGGTTTTGAAATAGGCGTGGGTTTTGAGTTCTTTAACCCTAATTTCATCTTCTCGCCCGAAATAAAACTAAGCCAAGGTCTTGTAAACCAATTATATAAGACTTCCAATATACAGCTTAACAATGCCATCCAGGACCTTCATACCCGAATGATCGTTATATCTATACACCTGGAAGGATAGTTAATAATGTTAGCCCCTGATTTATTCCTGCAATAAATAAGCTTTTTAAAGAAAGCAAGTCGCGCACGGCAACTCACTTTTGTTATGGTAGTTTGGCAATTGTGTCCATAATGCTAAACAGATAGATTTCCTGTATTTTTGTTTTATGTACCTTAATTGCCTCATAGCCATGAAGCCTTTATATTTACAGACTCGAAAAAAAGAATAGGATAATTATTTTTACTGAAACAAGGCATGAAACTGAACAACGGAAAGAAGTTGTACAATATTTGACTATATTGATTCTATATTTCTCACCATGAGAATAAAGTGTTTTTTTATTGCATTATTTTTTTACTGTCTTGTTTCTGTAGCGGTTATGGGGCAAGGCTACTCTATTAAGGGCAGGGTAGAGGATGCAAGAAACAGGATGTCGCTGCCGGGTGCGACAGTGGAGTCTATAAATATTTCAGATTCCTCAAAAAGGGGCACCGTCACTGATACTAATGGCAATTTTACAATCACATCATTGCAAGCAGGGAAATATGCTATCAGCATTCATTTCCTGGGATATGCCAATTACAACGCTACGGTATTAATAAAAGATAAGTCTGCAGATATGGGCATGATTCGTTTGCAGGAGTCTGGGAATATGCTGAATGAAGTGAAGATTGTGGAAAAGATATTGGCTATTGTTCAGAAGGATGACACCACGGAGTATAATGCAGGAGCTTATAAGACCAATCCTGATGCGGATGCTGCCGACCTGGTAAAGAAAATGCCTGCGCTGGAAGTGAACGGTAAGGAGGTGAAAGCGCAGGGCGAAACTGTAACAAAAGTGCTGGTGGATGGCAAACCTTTTTTTGGTACTGATCCTTATGCTGCATTGCGCAACCTGCCGGCAGACATGATAGACAAGGTGCAGGTGTATAACGAAAAAAGCGAACAGGAACAATTTACCGGCTTTAGTGAGGGTAACACCACCAAGACCATTAATGTGATTACGAGGGCTGACAGGCGTAACGGAGCCTTCGGCAAAGTATATGCCGGCTATGGGGAAAATGATACTTATACAAGTGGGGCCAACCTGAATACATTTAATGGCAACAGGCGTATAACTGTTACGGCACAATCGAATAATGTGAATGTGCAGAATTTTGGTGATCAAAATCTGACGGGGGCGCCGGGTGGCGGTGTGAGTGTTGCTAAAACAAATGCTATAGGGATAAACTATAATGATAAGTGGGGCGAAAAAACAGATGTGAGCGGGAGTTATTTTTTTAATGAAAGCGATAACCAGGTATATACCGAGATGAGGAAAACATTTGTGCTGCCGGTAGATTCGGGGCAAATTTATAATGACACCAATAATGCCCCTAATAAAAGTTATAATCACCGCTTTAGCCTGCGGCTGAACTATACGATAGATTCTATGAACTCTGTATTGTTCCAGCCACAACTGTCTTTGCAAACCAGTAATTCCAACAATACAGAACATGGCATAACTGAACAGAGCTCCGCTATGCTGAATGAGACCTTTAATAATAATACATCGCAAAGGCTTGGATGCAATTTGTCTGCCAGCCTTTTATACAGGCATCGTTTTCATAAAAAAGGAAGAACTTTTTCGTTGAATTTGAATGGAGGCAATAATCATGGCGACGGTACCACTATCCATACTGCACAGAATACTTATTATAACGACACTGCCTTGAATAATGTGTTGAACCAGCGAAATGTACAATTGCAAAACAGCCGGAGCCTGAATGCGAATGTTATTTATACAGAACCTTTAAGGAAACAAGGTTTACTGCAATTTCAGTATAATATCAATTACCTGCCTGCAAATGCTGATATGAATACTTATGACTATTCTAATTTGTATAATAATTACTCCATACCCGACACCTTTTTATCCAATACTTTCAGCAGCAGGGATATAACACACCGTGCAGGCGGCAGTTACCAATACAGCAGGAAACAATACAGTTTTTCAATTGGTTTATATTACCAGTTAAGCCAGCTTAGCAATGAGCAGCAATTGCCCTACAGCTTTGGCTTAAGCAGGAATTTCGAAAACATCTTGCCGGTACTCACTTTCCATTATAAGATATCTAAAACAAAGAATTTACAATGCTCTTATAATACGGCTACCCATCCGCCATCCTTAAGCCAATTGCAGAATGTTGTTAATAATGCTAATCCCCTGCAATTGAGCACCGGTAATCCCAATCTGAAGCAGCCATACCAGCATAGCCTCAATATACGATACAATGCTACCAATACGGATATTGCAACTACATTTTCCGCCTCTTTAACAGGCTCTGTAACACAAAATAACATTACCAACCAATCTATCATTGCCCAAAATGATACCATCATACAGCAAAACATATTATTAGCCAAAGGCTCTCAATTAAGCATGCCGATGAATATAGATGGCAATTGGAATTTGATGACGTATATGGCTTATGGCCTGCCCTTAAAATTTATAAAATCGCATCTGAACCTGAATATGAATGCAGGACTATTGCATGTTCCTTCCATCATTAATAATGAAACCAATTTTCAAACCAATAAAACCGGAGGTTTTGGAGTAAGCTTAACAAGCAATATAAATGAGAATGTGGATTTTACCATTTCATCAAATACCGGTATTACATCGAACAATAATTCATTGAATACAAGCCTGAATAATACTTTTATTAACCAGGGAAACAGGGCAGCAGTGAACCTGATTTTCTGGAAAGGGTTTGTCTTTAATACCGACATCAGCTACCAGCATAATTCGGGTTTATCGCAAGGGTATAACCAGGATTATATTTTGTGGAATATGAGCTTTGGTAAAAAAATATTTAAAAACCGGCAGGGAGACTTGCGGCTGCTAGTATACGATCTGCTGCAGGAGAACAAAAATATACAGCATAGCATCACCGACTTATATATCCAGGACACCAGGAGCAATGTACTGGCAAGATATTATATGCTGGTGTTTACTTACAAAATAAGAAACTATAAAAGATCGTAGTGCAGCTAAACCCCAGGGCTTAGCCTATAAGCGTATATACCCATAGAGGTGTGTTCCTTCTTCAAGCTACAAATAAAAAGCCGTCCTGCTTGAACAGAACGGCTTTTGAATAATATACAAAAAAGTGTTTACGATATTTTTTCTACCTGCATGTAATTTAGTTCTACAGGTGTGGCGCGGCCAAATATTTTTACCACTACTTTCAGTTTCTTCTTTTCCTCGTTCACTTCTTCTACAGTACCGTTAAAGTCATTGAAAGGTCCGTCTACTATCTTCACAGTTTCACCAACAATATATGGTTCTGCATAGCCAATACCGCCTTCGCTCACTTCATCCATCTTGCCGAACATCTTGTTCACTTCTGATTTGCGTAATGAAGTAGGGTTGTCTTTGCCCAGGAAGTGGATAACACCCGTAACACTTTTAATGGTTTGGATCATGTTATCGCGCAGTTTACCTTCTGCCGCTTCCAGCATCAGGTAACCGGGGAAAAGTATTTTTTCGCGCAGCACTTTTTTGCCTGCAACAACCTTGAAGACTTTTTCTATAGGGCATAAAACCTGTAGTATGGCTTCATTCCAGCGACTGAGCCTGATTTCTTTATCAAGGTATTCTTTCACTTTCTTTTCCTTGCCGCTTATCACACGCAGCACATACCATTTTGTTTCCTGCACCTTTACCTCCGGCGCTTTTGCTACCGGCGCATCGGCTTCGGGCGCCTGGTTTTCTTCGCTAACAGGAGTCTCGTTTATCGTTGTCATAATTACTTGCCTAAAATGTTATAGATCAAAGTCAATACACGGTCTGCAACGAAATCCATACCAAAAATAACCATGGTAACGATCATAAGGGCTATCAGCACAATAATGGTAGTTTGCTGAAGTTCGTCCCATGTAGGCCAACTTACTTTGTGCAGCAACTCGTCATATGCTTCCTGGATATAACTTCCAACTTTACTCATAATCTGAACCGGGTTTGCCTGATTAGGGCGCTTACCGGGATTTTTAAAATTTAAAAAAAAGAATTAAGCAGTTAAAGTTTAACTACTTAACCCAAACCAGAGCACGGGCACGCGGATTCGAACCACGATCAAAGGTTTTGGAGACCTCTATTCTACCATTGAACTATGCCCGTATTTAATTTAAAAGTCAAAATTTAAAATTCAAAAATATTCTGAACAATTAAAGCGAGACTTCTTAAAAACTAAAAAGTCAAAAGAGGAAAGCCTTTTGACCTTTTTGACGGATAACAAAGGTAGGGAAATTTCTTGATTTAATAAAAAGTCAGTGAGATAATAAAATTCGGTATAACTTGAGGTCATTCATATTGTAAATATATATTTTAATGATAAAATTCAGATCCAAATGTTTTTTGGTCGGGATATTAATGTCCCTTGCATGCCAATACCCGGTGCATGACAGCTATGCCCAAACCCTGCCTGTTCCGGACCATATTGTTATTGTGATATATGAAAATCTGGCTTATTCGCAGGTATATAATTCTTCACTGGCCCCACATATTAATGCCTTATGCAATGATACAAATGCTGCTGTTTTTTCTCAATATTTTGCAGTAGAACATCCTTCGCAGCCAAACTACCTGGACATTTTTTCGGGCTCAAATCAAGGCATTACAAATGATAGTATGCCAACAGGAATACCATTTACAAGTCCAAATCTTGCTGCCGGCCTGATAGGGGCATCCAGAACATTTATCACCTATTGCGAAACTATGCCCGGCATTGGCTATATGGGCGAAACATCCGGACTTTATGCACACAAGCACAATCCGGCCAGCAATTGGATAGGCTCAGGCCAGAACCAATTGCCGGTAAATGTGAGCCAGCCATTCACTTATTTCCCCATTTCAACAAACTATTCATCCTTGCCAACGGTTAGTTATGTAATACCCAATATGGTAAATGATATGCATAATGGCTCCGTGCCCGCAGGGGATAACTGGATGTTCTCAAAACTGGATACACTTAAACAGTGGGCTTTAGCAAATAATACACTCTATATCCTGACTTTTGATGAAGATGATGACTTTCATAATAACCAGATATTGACTGTATTTTACGGCCCTATGGTAAAAGGAGGTTCATATCCCGAGCACATCAACCATTTTGATCTTTTGCGTACTATAGAACAAATGTATGGCTTAAACTATACGGGGGCAGCCTCAACAGCCACCACTATTACGGACTGCTGGAGATCATTTACCGGAATAAGTAAGTCTGTGTATAAGGGACCGCAGTTCAGTGTTTACCCTAATCCTGCATCTAATTCAGTCAGTTTCACTACCGGAAACCAGCCCCAAAGCAATATTTCAATACACATAACAGATGTATTAGGTCGTAATGCGGGTAATTTCATAATGGATGAAAATAAACTCACTATTAATACCTCTTTGTTTATTCCGGGGGTATATTATTACAATATCTGTAATGGCATGGAAAATATTGAGCACGGAAAATTCATGATCTCCCGATAGATAGTTTATACGGATTCTTACAAAAAACGATCAGTTATAGTATGCAGTAGTAAAAAATAAAAACCGCTCCCTGTTTATAAGGGGAGCGGTTTTATATTGTATATACAACAGGACTTAAAACCTGGGTAAAGTACTTATTTCAGAATTTCGGTAACCTGTCCGGCGCCTACAGTACGGCCACCTTCACGGATCGCGAATTTCAAACCTTTTTCCATAGCTATCGGAGCGATCAGCTTAACGGTCAGGTTCACGTTATCACCAGGCATCACCATTTCAACGCCGCTTGGCAATTCACACTCTCCCGTTACGTCTGTAGTACGGAAATAGAACTGGGGACGGTATTTGTTGAAGAATGGAGTATGACGGCCACCTTCTTCTTTGCTCAGTACATAAACTTCACCTTTGAAGTCTGTATGCGGAGTAATGCTCTTAGGTGCGCAGATAACCATACCACGACGGATATCTTTCTTTTCAATACCACGGAGGAGTAAACCGGCGTTATCACCAGCCTGGCCCTGATCCAGCAATTTTTTGAACATTTCCACGCCTGTACAGGTTGAAGCCTGTGCAGCAGCATTGAAACCTACGATCTCAACGTTCTCACCAACTTTGATGATACCACGCTCGATACGGCCTGTAGCAACTGTACCACGACCGGTGATCGTAAATACGTCTTCCACAGACATCAGGAAGGGCTGATCGATTGGGCGCGGAGGCAATGGAATATATTCATCAACTGCATCCATCAGTTTTTCAACTGCTTCAACCCATTTTGCTTCACCTGCAAGGGCGCCTGTAGCAGAACCTTGTATGATTGGTGTGTTATCACCATCATATTCGTATTTGCTCAACAACTCGCGGATTTCAAGTTCTACAAGTTCCAGCAGTTCAGGATCGTCAACAAGGTCAACCTTGTTCATGAACACTACAATACGTGGAACACCTACCTGGCGGGCCAGGAGGATGTGCTCCTTAGTTTGAGGCATAGGACCATCCGTAGCGGCAACTACCAGTATAGCACCATCCATCTGGGCAGCACCTGTGATCATATTCTTCACATAGTCAGCGTGACCAGGGCAATCAACGTGCGCATAGTGACGTTTTGTTGTCTGGTACTCTACGTGTGCAGTATTGATGGTGATACCACGCTCTTTTTCTTCTGGAGCTGCATCAATTTCATCATAGCCTTTTTTAGTAGCTAATCCTTTTGATGCAAGTATGGATGTTATAGCTGCTGTTAAAGTTGTTTTACCATGGTCTACGTGGCCTATGGTACCGATGTTTACGTGGGGCTTCTCCCGCTTAAAGGTCTCTTTTGCCATTGTTATTTTTTTTAAATAGTTTTATTTTACTGTGTCGAAAAAGTGTGCAAATATAAGCTAAATTCTGACTTCAAATAAATTTATTTTTTGCATTTGAATATTGCTTATACAACTCGTCAAATGAAAAGGAAATATATAGTGCCATTACAGGCATTGCAAGGTAAAACATTCGCTCCAAAGCACCCGAAATAATCATTTGTGCAAAAACACTTATGAGGTACCAGATAATATATGGTTCAAATTTTTTACGCAGGAAAACCGGGTATGCCGGTACGAAAAAAAGCGCAAGGAGCGGAATAAAGATCCAGAATCCTATATTAGAAAGTATATCGTATACCCCGTGGAAAGTAAATATGTTACGGAAGTTTACCCAAAGCGCATTCAGATGCTCCGCATCTGCAGCAATGCTGCCGGAGGCCGGCACACCAAGATGCAGATCGTATAAATACCTGAAGCTAAATACCGCAATACCTGATAAGATGAAATAAACTGCAAGCCTGAGTTTGGGCAGATGGCTGAAAACAAAGATTAGGGGTGCCACGAATATAAAAGGCTCCTTCACAAAAGGCCCCAGGAATATGGCCAGCAGTGTATAGGTAGTGTTTTGCTCTTTAATGGCAACAAGAGTAAGCATGCATATGAGAAAATAAAGGGAATCGACCAGGGGTAGGCCAGCATAGTAAGAAGTCCACCTGCAAGTAAGAAAAGTCAATATGCCTATGATACATCCAAATTGGCTGATATGATATGTTTTACAATAACGAAACAACAATACTCCTGACAAACAAGTAATAATGGAATTGATAATGAAGAAACTAAGTGATAAAGGGAAATCGCTGGGAAAGGTCATCGGTTCCATTTTTTTGAAAGCAGGCCCCATGGTCGTATTCAGGCCTCCGGCAATTAAAGGAACAATAAGCCGGTAGCGGCGTATAGGATTCTCATTAAAATCAAATTTAGCCAGGTGGATATAAGTTATACAATCAGGGTTTTCTGTTGTATTATAATTATCCATTAATGAAAAAGCAGGACCTTGTATTACAGCAAGGCAGAAAATTAAAATAAGAATATGCTCTCGCAGGAATAGCTTTTTCAGCTTTTGCATAAACAATAATATTTCCTGCAAACAAACATATATTTTTTATAAGCTGAAGAAAAGATTTTTTAAAAATGAAATGAGCCCGAAAAAAACAGAAACTGCTTTTGTAAAAAAGATATGAGGAGAGAAAGGAGAGAGCTGTTGGGCAGGATTGAACTGCCGACCTCTTCCTTACCAAGGAAGTGCTCTACCACTGAGCTACAACAGCTTTTTTTATGCTCTGATCAGCCAAAGAAGCCTTGAGCTTTCAGTAATGAAGAAGAACTACACTTAAAAAGCAGAGCGGGAGACGAGGCTCGAACCCGCGACCTACAGCTTGGAAGGCTGTCGCTCTACCAACTGAGCTACTCCCGCTTAATTAATTTGAAAATTTCCAAATGAGTGTGATTTGAAATTTTCAAATTGTAAAGTGGGTAGAGAAGGATTCGAACCTCCGTACTCGTGAGAGAACAGATTTACAGTCTGTCGCCTTTAGCCACTCGGCCATCTACCCAATAATACACAACGTACGAAAATTTGAGATCTGTGAATTTGTAAGAAACACAAATTGGAAACACAAACTAATCGGAGCCACTTGCCGGAGTCGAACCAGCGACCTACTGATTACAAATCAG
>CAIYVS010000293.1 GCA_903929655.1 uncultured Bacteroidota bacterium
ATGAGCAACAATACTACTGCAACACCAGATATCCAAATCATTCTCTGTGCCAATGGTTTTTGCCACCAATATGGGATTATATACAGATAGATTATTCTTTTATCGCTCCTCCATTGATCATCGCTTACAACAACAGAAAGTGTATAATATTTGCCAGGTTTAAGGTGAGGCAGGTTCAATTCATCGTTTGCCAGCTTGTGCCATACTGAATCAGTATTAAGACGATATGAGTAGTTCACATGCCCCAGACCGGTAGGTTTAATAACATCAAATTGCATGCGGGATTGCGCCTGTTGTATAAAAACAGTATCATTCATTTGCAAATTATACCAATTGTTATTATACGCCAGTATCAATTTATAGAGTTGCTCTTTCCTATACCGGGCATTGTTAAATTCACTATCTTTTGGAATATCAAGCGAATAGAGACCTGCATTAGTTTTGAGAAGGATTTTATTATCAGAGATCTGCCCATCATAGACATAAGTATATTTCAGGCCTTTCACATTGGGATATACTATCGGATCTGACAATTTTCCAGAGCCTTCAATTTTGCTGAACAATACACCAAAAGCACCTGCAACTATTAAAGTATTATTTGTAAGAAATACCTTAGCATTGTTCAGAACATAATTATCAAACAAAGTCTGGTATTGCTTGCTGAAGTCTGTAAAAAGTAAAAGTCGGCTGCCTTCCAGCAAAAAAATATTCCCGTTTCTATTATCAAGTAATATTTTCTCTATACTGTTAATTTTTTTTGCCTCAAGGTCTTTATCTGTATAAACAAAAGGCTTATCATTCTTCTTGTATATTAATATCTCATCCCTTTTATATACCCAAAAAATATTCCTGGTTGAATCGTAAATAATATCCTCAAACCTGTCAGGATCAATTGTTGAAAGGAAGGCATTGGAGTTTTCAAATTTCAAATCGTAAAAACCGCCGTTTTTTGCAACCATGTATAAATGGTCTGGAGAAATACAGATACCATCTGAAGCCCCGGAATTGGGGTCCGATTCATTCATTCCATCTATCACAATTTGCTTTGTTCCGGTATACAGGTCTTTTATTCTTAAAGAACGATTGTCGAGTATATAAGTCTTATATTGTGTTATAAGCAAGGAAGACTCCTTATCATATGCTACTATTTTAGAAAGATTGAAAAGTTCAGGATATTTTTTATATTTTATGTATTTATTTTTTTTCAGAATTGCGAGTGTGCTGGTTGAATTATCCCACCAATAAGAAGTACTATCAACCGGATTACCAACAAACATAAAATTTGAAAAATCAAAATTGCTAACCCTTTTAAACAAAGTGTCTTTGCCATAACTGGCGTATATACCGTTGGTAGATGTAGCAACTATTTTACTCCAAAAAGAATCATTAAGAAAATAAGAAATCTTGTCGTTGGGAAGATTATTAATCAATGAATCAATGGAAAATGTTTCATTTAACCGGAAGTGATCATTAAATGAGTATATATGACTACTAGTGACAAATGCAAGACTTTCTCGGCAACCAATCATTAGTAGTATGTTTTCATTATCCTTTGTTTTAGTTATTTGATTAAATAGATACCTCCCATAAGTGCGGGTATTATAGTCAAATATTCGCAGCGAATTACTATTATATTTATAAGATAGTATATAGTTAGAAGAGTAGGTCTCGTATATTTCTCTCGTTATATCATCTATAAGATTCTCCCTGGGTTTCAAGGGAGTAAGGAAATTGAGCTTTCCTACGTTTTTTGATATCAATTTGTTGTTATCTACTACAACACTATGAACGTCATAATTTTTGTCCAGGCCTAACAATTCATTTTTATCATTTAAAATACAAAAGCGCATGTAAAAAGGCACATGGTACGTATGTAGTGAATCATTCCTTTCAACAAAGAAAAAATCCTCATTCATATTTGTACTGGTAATAATAACCCCATCATGATAATCTCGTATCAAACGAGGATAAAAATTGTGTATTAATGTGTCAGGATAAA
>CAIYVS010000294.1 GCA_903929655.1 uncultured Bacteroidota bacterium
CGCCGGGGCTTCCCCATAACCCACTAGGTTTCCCATTCCAAGAGATACCACCAAACTCGGCTGAGAGGTCTTGCTCCCCTTATGTGTAGTAAAAGGATATTCAAAAGCCAGATCAAAAGAATAATATTGAACTCGTAACATTGCTGAAAATTGCCATTATTTTTACACCGGTAAAATTATACTATGCCAAAAATACCTTTTTGGATCTTCATTTTGCTTGCTTTATTGCATTTATCCGCCGTTCGTATAGATACAATGGACGTTGATGCCTCGCAATACATAGAAATGAGTCGCGAAATGACGCTCAGCGGCGATTATCTCCACCTCTACGACCGTGGCGCAGAATATCTTGATAAACCCCCATTCCTGTTTTGGGTCAGTTCTGCCAGCATGCATGTTTTCGGCGTAAACAATTTTGCTTATAAATTACCTTCCATCTTATTTGCCTTTCTCGCCATGTACGCTACCTACCGCCTGGCAAAACTGCTTTATAATGAAGCAACCGGTAGAATGGCAGCCCTCATACTCGGCACCTGCCAGGGTATGTTCCTCATGACCAATGATATTCGCTGCGATACCATACTCATGGCTTGGGTAATAACAGCAATATGGGCCATAAAAGAATGCGAAATAAAACGGCGATGGCAATTCGTGCTGCTCGGTGTGCTAAGCATAGCATGTGGCATGATGACCAAAGGTCCCATTGCCCTGATGGTTCCGGGCTTTTGTTTTGGTACCGATTGGGTTTTAAAACGCAAATGGAAAAACATTTTTAATCCCTTCCACCTCTTAGACCTCACACTTATCGCCATCCTCCTCATACCCATGAGCATAGGCCTTTACCAGCAATTCGATATGCACCCCGAAAAAACAGTCAACGGCCTGCAGCATGTGTCAGGCCTGCGCTTCTTTTACTGGTCCCAGAGTTTTGGCAGGATAACCGGCGAAAGCCCCTGGCAAAACGGCGCCGATATGAGTTTCTTGCTTGTCAACATGTTATGGTCTTTCCTCCCCTGGATATTTTTGCTCCTCCCTGCAATTGTAATAAATATTATCACACTTATTAAACAAAAATTCCGTTTACACCAAGGCCAGGAATGGATCACAACCGGGGGATTTTTATTGGCCTACCTGTCCCTCGGCTCCTCGCATTACCAATTGCCGCATTACATATTTGTAGCATTTCCCCTGGCAGCCATCATAGTAGCCAAACTTTTAAAAGACATCTTCGAAGAAGAAAAATACAAGCGCCTTTATGCCATCACGAAGCCTACTATGAACATCATTATTTTCTTACTGTTCATAGCCATTCTTCTTGTTATAACATATATATTCCCATCAGGTACCTTAGCCATCGACTTGTGGGTGCTCAGTTTTATTGCCTGGCTATACCTTGTCTTCAGGAAAAATATACAAGGTAAACTGCTATGGGTATCAGCAGCTGGTATGATGCTCCTCAACATATTTGTAACCCACTTTTTTTACTACCATTTGCTTCAGTACCAACTTGGTTCGCAATTAGGCAGGTACATAAAAAGTGAAAACATCCCGGCAGATAAAATAATAGCCTACCGCGTAGGCGATCCGCTTAATTCCCTGCCATTTTATGCAAATCGGCTCATTAAACGCCCAGATAGTTTAAGCAATACCCCAGGCACCTATATCATCACCATGGATGAAGGCATACACGATTTGCAGCAAAAAGGCTATCCCTATGAAATTGAAAGAAAAGGAGAACGATTTAAAGTAAGCGAACTGACACTGGAGTTCATAAATCCTCAAACCAGGGCTAAGGCAGTAAATAACTATTATTTGGTTAAATTAAAATAAGCTATTCTCACTTGAACTCCTTAAAATAGTAAGTCATATCGTCCTCTTCCAGCACCAGTTCTTTGTTCTGGCATTTTAGCACCTTAAAACTCCGGTTACCCTTACCATCACATTCCAGTATTCCAGCGGTAAAACTTTTTATGCTCCAAGATGGCGTTCCCTCAGGGTCCTTTGCAGCATAAAGGTAACCCAGCTTGCCATCAGAGCTGCCACCTGTGATATCGATCATCTTGATCACCTTCGTATAGTCTATTTCTGTCAGCGATGCTTTCGACGTTCGCTTATACACCGACCAGTGTCCAACCATCTGGTCTATACTCGTCACCGGCAATACACTGTCAACCATCTGTCCCAGTTTCACCTCCTTGTTCCCTATGATCAGTTTTGACGTATCAGGTGCAAAAAAGTAATAGCTGGAATCATCTTTCATTACCAGTTTGCCATATTTTTTTTCTACCAGTATAGGGTTAAAAAGCCCCATTTCCAGATCATTGCCGCTCTGGCTGTATTTGCCCTTGTAAATAAATCCGCCCGCCCTGCGCAGCACATATTTGCTCGAATCAAGGAACTCTATATGCATCGTATCAGTAAAAGCCCTGTCCGTACTGTCCATACACATGCGCCTCAGTTCCATCCACCTGCTTTTTCTAATAACAATTGGCCTCTCCTTCTTATGTTTATGCTTGTGCTTATGTCTCTTGTGTTTATGCTTTGCAAATGCCAGCAATGGCAGCAGCATTAACAAAAGGATGAAGATTCGTTTCATTTCTTAAAATTCAATATTCTTGTAAATCAGTAATTTTATCTAGGCATCAAAATTATCTAAATAAAAACATAATCTAGGCGTAAATGGCAACAAACAAAGTCGGCTCGGGGTCGACAACCATTGGAGGCCA
>CAIYVS010000295.1 GCA_903929655.1 uncultured Bacteroidota bacterium
ATACCTCCCCAAGGCGTTACAGGCTGATCTACATATTGATGGCGAAGACTCATACCTAAAAATACGACATGCTGTCAGATTTTATTCAACTGCAAAATCTGGGTTAATGACTATATTCACTTTCCCAACATGCGTTACAAACCTTTCTTTGTAATTTTATGGCACCACATTTCAAAAGCAAAAACATCTATAGATGTAGAGATGCCTCTTAATTCAATGATATCCCCGGCACAGATGCCGGCAAGGTATTGTGGAACAATAAAGGATGGCAAATAGTATCTGTAAAAAATCTAAACAGGGGTAGCTTTACAATTATCTCCATGGCTTCCGGTTCATCTTCTGCATTTATTACAGCCCATATCATATTGCGGTGCTGGGAAACACTGTATGATAATATCCTCCCCTCTGCAAATAGTTTATTGATATGCTCCCTGTGTGCGGGCACTGTATTAATAATATCTTCTGTGAGAACAGGTAACTCTAACTGGAACATGAAAGCTCCCATTATCTATCGTCAATTTAATGCTATATAAACCTTTGCTTGCCAAAAACAGCATCATCGTATCAGGGTAACATTCCCCTTTCGGGTGAATTTTTTCCCATCATTACAGAACCCATCAGCTTCCCATACATACACGCCGCTTGCTGCATCTTTGCCGTTCACTTTACCATCCCATTTGCCGGTAGCATCTGTAGTTTCAAAAACCAAAGCTCCCCACCTGTCAAAAACCTTCAGGTAGTTCAGCTTAACGATTTGCGTATTGATAAGCCCCCAATGATTAGTTAAAGGATTAACACTGCCGGGAACAAACGCATTAGGCAGATTCAGGTCGTTGCAAACTACGTGTACAACTACAGTATCTATGCTGGTACATGTTATTGTATCAACTGTAGGTGGCTTGCCGCCAAATGTATCCAGCGGATAAACCTGGACAAAGGTTGTGTCTATTTGCTGGTAGTAAGTATAATCGTAAGGAGGTGTTGCAGTAGGATCGTCCAGATATACATTATTCAGGAACTGAGACGGGAACCAATGCACATTATAATGCGGGCCCGTAGTAGCCAAAGGCCCACCCAATATAGTACTGGCACCATCAGCAATAGTACGGTCAGGACCTGCATCAGCCCTTACGTGCACAACAGTTATATGAAGAGGAGTATCTACGATACAACCATCAGGGAAAGCCATTGTTAAACTATAAGTAGTGGAATATTCGGGCCATATTTTCACTGCATCACCTGCAGAATCAAGTGGTTTGATATTGTAAGCCGGGCTCCAGATAAAATACTCTGCATCTACTGATTCAGGGTACAGAGCTATTGTATCCAAGGGATGGCAAATTGTTGTATCGTGTGGGAAATTGATCCTTGGATATGGATGTACATAAACCTGGGTACATTGAGTCTGCATATCAGGTTGACCACTATTTATCTCATAGTAGACGTTATATGTTCCGGAATCTGGGAAAGAAACAGTTGGAGGGTTCATTGCTGTAGATGAAGGTAAAGTAACATTTGTGCAATGTGAAATAAGCACCCTTGATAATGAGCTATCTGTATTATTGGTTATATATGCGTATACATCGTCATGGTCCCTGATAATACGTGAGATACCGGTTGGACCATCCATATTAACATTGATATACTGATGCACTGTAGCACCGCCACAGGATGGACAAGTTTCAACCTGGTAAACATTGTAGCCGCTCGCAGTATAATTAGTTATATAAACATAATATGTACCGCAATCGCGTGTAATAGAAAGACCGGCAGGACTAATTATGACATTATCTGATTCGGCCAGTGAATTACCTGTATAATTCGGAGTTGCCAAAGAAGAGCCCATATCTATTCGTGCAAGTGGTGTAGCTGCTAGAGTAGACGTAAAATTGGTAACATAGAAAAACCAGGAGTTCGTAAGACAATCATAAACAGCTTTCATGTCTGTTGGCTGGTTCAAAACATTACCTGGATTACCCTCTAAAAACATCAGGGGTGTATTAGAAATATTTTTATCAAATTCTAAACGAAGAATATTATTAGCTGAGCCTGCGGGATTAGATCCGAAATTTACGCAATACCCATACCATATACCATCTTCTTTAGCAATATTAATACCCCTCGGATCATTCAGAGTACCCATAAAATTGCCGAAGTTGGCAATGTTGGGATGGTCGTTATTAAGTGAATGTCCGAAATCTATACGTGCCAGGGAAGAAGTTGCAGAATCATATCCGCCACCAACAAAAACATGCCAGTTATTTTCTGCGGTATCCAATACTATGCAAAGGGAATGAGGATAAACGGGGAGTACTTTAGTAAGGTCTCCAAGATTAGTAACGCTAGGAATGTTAGCAAGAGTGTTGCCATACCGAAGCAACAAGATTTGACGGCTGGAGTCATTTAAAACAAAACCATAATAATTTCCGCTGTCTTTAACAATATCAATAGCAGTAGGCCTTTGAAAATTAAATGTTTTGCCAAGATTGCTGCATGTGGCTGGTAAATTCAGATTGGCTGAGCAAAAGCTCCAGTAATATGAACTTGCATTAGTGTTCAGGCTGGTAAACTGAATAGGCTGGTTGATACAAGCAGTATCGTGATTAATACCGATCAGGGTAGGAAAACAGGGAGCCTGCTGTGCCTGCAAATTATTCAATTGTGACACTAATAAAAGAATCACTAGGAGTAAGCATTTTTTCATATTCCTCGTCAAAATTTCTACTTATATTCGGCTAATATAATAATTCGATTAAAATTTTTATAGTAAAGCGGTATTTTTATTTTTAAAATCACATAACGTTTATGCACAATACCTTATGCAATTGCATATTTATCATCAAAAATATGCTTTTCCTGGCAGTTTTTACTATGTCTGTCCCTGTTTCTGCCAAAGAAGGTATGTGCCTGGCTCCTGCTCTCAAATCCAGGGAGGCGGACATGAAGGCCATGGGCCTAAAAATTCCCATAGATAAAATTTACAATAAATCGGGCACCGGCCTCAATAATGCAGTGGTTTTGTTTGGCAAGGGTTGCACAGGCGAGATCATTTCATCCAGGGGGCTTGTTCTTACCAATCACCATTGTGGCTATAGCCCTGTGCAAGGCCTCAGCAACCCTGCTCACGATTATTTTGCCAATGGCTTCTGGGCCGCTTCAGCCAGCGAGGAAATTCCCTGCCCCGGCCTCACGGTCACAATTGTAAGAAGAATGGAAAATGTAACAGGCAAAATTCTTAAAGGACTTAGCGACACGGTGCATAATGCATGGCGCGACAGCCTTATTGCTGCCCGTATCATAAACCTGGAAAAAGAATACCGGCAAATAACAAAACTGGATGCCTCTGTAAAACCATACTATTATGGCAACCAGTATTGGGTGTCTCTTACGGAAACATTCCGGGATATACGACTGGTAGGCTTTCCTCCAAATTCCATAGGCAATTTTGGCGGAGACGTGGAAAACTGGGCATGGCCTCGGCATACCGGAGATTTCAGCATGTTCCGTATTTATGCCGATAGCAATAATAAACCTGCCGGCTATTCTAAAAACAATAAAGCATATACTCCTAAGGATTTTTTTGTAATAAATGCAGGCGGCTACAAAGAGGGAGATTTTACTATGGTATATGGTTTCCCCGGCACTACCCAAGAATATATTTCATCCGCCGAACTAAAACATATCTTCTCAATATCGGACCCTGTAAGAATTGAGGCGCGGACAAAGAAACTGGAGATTTGGGATAAGCACATGAACAGCTCAAGAGATATTTTTCTCAAATACACTTCCAAGCGTGCCGGTGTGGCCAATGGATGGAAAAAATGGCAGGGAGAACTGCGGGGCCTGGAACTAAACCATGTAATGGAAAAGAAAGAAGCTTATGAAAAAGATTTTCAACTATGGGCCGCAAAGAACAACACACTTCCTTATGCCGGTGATCTGCTGACAAAAATAAAAAATAATGCTTCCCTCATAGATAGTGTTATCATGCTGGATGAATATACAAAAGAAACCGTACTAGGCATTGAGCTGATACAGCAAAGCGCCTACCTGGAGCGGATTTTGCAATGCTTCAGGGCGGGTTTATCAAAGCAGGCATTACAAGACACCCTTAAAAAAACGCTTGCCGGATTAAAACCTCTTTTTAAAAACTATGATGCCCCTACAGACAAAGATCTGTTTCAAAACCTGCTGCCATTATTTTTCAGGGACTGCTCTGCATGGATACCTTCTTACTACCAAAAACGCTTTACCAAACATGAAGGCAATTTTGCAGAATGGGCAGATGCCGTGTACAAAAAATCCTTCATGGCGAACGAAGATAAATTGACATCATTTGCTGATACCGCACAGCTTGCGGACAGCACTTTTATTCTCTCCGACCCCGGATGGAAATTATTTACCGCGATAAATGAACTGCGTAAAGAAAAAGTAGCACCACAGCTTTCTGCTTATTACAAAGAACAGCACTATTTAGACAGGCTATATATGAAAAGTCAGATGACAAAAGATAAGCACAAAACGTTTTACCCCGATGCCAACCTCACTTTGCGCCTCACCTATGGAAAGATACAAGGCATGGACCCCGAAGGGCCTGAAACCTACTCTTACCAAACCAATATAGACCAGTTAATGGCACATGAAAACCCCGATGTTGATATGTTTAAAGTGCCTCAGAAACTGAAAGAATTATACACGCAAAAAGACTATGGCAGCTGGGCTGTCAAAGGCACAGTTCCACTCGCTTTTATAGCAAGCACACATACCACAGGCGGCAATTCCGGCAGCCCGGTTTTAAATGCCAAAGGACAACTGATCGGCACCAATTTCGACAGGCCCTGGGAAGGCACCATGAGCGACCTCTATTATGACCCCAGGCTTTGCCGCAACATCAGCCTGGACATACGCTACACTCTTTTTATTGTAGAAAAATTTGGCAATGCCGGCTGGCTGCTCGATGAAATGAAAATTGTAAAATAAACTCTTAAAAATTGGTTTGCCGACCAATAGAAATCCCTCCCCTAACCTCGTCATTGGGCACCGACCCGGAACAATTTCATCGAGTCCATTTGAAGACTTTGAAAACGAGATAATCTCCCAAGCTGAGACATAGACTTGCCGCCCATTAAAAATCCCCCACTCGCGTCATTGCAGGCACGAAGCAACTTTTCTCATGGAGCGTAGCGTAATAATCTCAAGACCACATGGAAAACTTACTTCACAATCTTCTTAATAACTCGTTCACCACCGCTATTGGTAATCTCTACAAAGTAGGTACCTCTTGAAAAATTCTTTGTATCAATGGTTTCTGTCACCTCTCCTTTGGAGAGGCCGGGAGAGGCCACCACCTTGCTATAAATCGCTCTACCCACAACATCAAAAATTTTCACCTCAAAGCCATTGTTGGTCGCCTGACCAACAATCTCAATGGTGAGGCTCTCTCCCACAGGGTTCGGCCACACAGCAAACTCCCCCTTCAGGGGGCTGGGGGGTATTCCCGTCGTTGTTAAACTATTACTTATTGCAGAATCAGGACTTGCACATCCACCATGACAATATACCCTTACAGATATGGTATTACCTGTAAACAAAGTAGCATGATAAGGATTGCTTGTGGCTCCCGACATCTTAATCCCGTTTATATACCATTGGTATGTCGGGCTGTCACAATTGCTGCTTACCACAGCAGTAAAAGTATCTAAATGTCCTGCAACTATTACTGAAGGAATGGATGTTATGCTAACTGAAGTTGGTATGCTCTGGTTGATTAATACACTAATTGTGTCGCTTACAATACAATAACTTAACATAGCTGTACTAATATATTTCCCTGAATCCGAAAAAGGCACATTGGGAATTATGGGATTTTGTAACGAAGAAGTATAACCGTTGGGGCCCGACCAATGATAGCTGACTCCGTTTGCAGTGTCTGCAACATGAAGTTTCAAAGTGTCGCCGCTGAACAAGGGGCTATTGTTACCCGCAACTGTAATAAGTGGTTTTGTGGTAACTGCAATATGCACAACAACAGTATCAATACAAGGGCTTAATGCAGTGATAAGCCTGTAAATACCTGAATCATTTAATTGCACATTACTTTTATACGGATACTGAACTGTATCCGTGAAATTATTAGGCCCCGACCAAACATAACTAACACCGATCACAGAATCGGTAGCCATAAGCTTGAGGCTATCACCTGTGCAAAGAGGGCTGTTGCTGCTTACAATAGCCAAAGGCAGTCTTACTATATGAATACTCACTTCATTTGCCAGTGAAGTATCTATAGGATTGCTTCCTATGATACGGATATGATAACCTGTACCGGTTAAAGCAGATGCAGGTATTGTACAATTAATGGTTCCTGAACTGTCTGAA
This sequence comes from uncultured Bacteroidota bacterium, assembly GCA_903929655.1. Lineage (GTDB taxonomy): Bacteria > Bacteroidota > Bacteroidia > Chitinophagales > Chitinophagaceae > JABDGU01. Next base: position 6,379 of record CAIYVS010000295.1, read on the forward strand.
GATATGTTGCCGATAATGATACCATTGGCAAAATTGCCTGAACTATCTGATAACTGTACCTTGAATTGATTCCCGGACACAAAACTATAATTAACATTATAGGAAACATTCATAGTGTCTCCCGCACATAACAAAGTATCAAAGCCAGAATTTAAATAAACGCTGGTATCAACAATAAATTTTGCCCAAAAACCATCATGACTCCCCCCTCCAAATGAACTTTGGTAAGACCCCAGGCTGGCTATGCTGGTGTTGCTGCTGGTCCAGCCTGTAATATATATAGCTCCTTTCCCGTCATATACACCATTAAAAGCCCTGTCATCGCCTGTCCCTCCATAATAAGTACACCAGGCTAATGTTGTACCGGAACTATTGAACTTTGCTATCAAAGCATCTCTAAAACCACCACCAAATGTATCCTGCCATGCACCAGGGGTAGCTAAATGGCTTACACTGTCTGATTGGCCGATTATATAAATATTATTCAGCTCATCTAATACGATATCATCACCATATTCAATTCCGCTACCGCCAAAATAAGTAGACCA
>CAIYVS010000296.1 GCA_903929655.1 uncultured Bacteroidota bacterium
ATATTAGTTATCTTTATAACAGTATATTGGCTTTCTGGTTTTTTCTGATTTGGTTTTTTCTTTCTCTTCAGTTGATGCTTTTATTGCCATCTTCTTTAATTCTTTTTAAAATTCTGTTTATGAATATTTTCACAGGCAATCTAAACTACAAAACATCAGAAGAAGATCTGCGCCAGCTTTTTTCAGAATGCGGTACCGTATCATCCGTAAAAGTTATCAAAGATATGAATGGCCAGTCCCGCGGATTTGGCTTTGTCGAAATGCCCGAAAACAATGAAGCAATCGAAGCATGCAAAAAACTCAATGGCACCGAATTCATGGAGCATACCATTGAGGTAAATGAGGCCCGCCCAAAACCTGCAAGTTCTGGTCGTGGTGGTGGAGGCTATGGTGGCAACCGCGGTGGCGGCGGAGATCGCAGAGATTTTAAAAAGAGATACTAATAATAAAACAATACTTTAAAAACCGGGCCTTAATAACATAAGGTCCGGTTTTTTTATTTTCAAAAGGTATATGCTCCCCGGCTAAAACAAAGAATAGTGTTCCTTCACTTGTATTTGCTACCCTTTCCCTCCATTCAGCAATAAAACATTCTAAATATTTGAATTCTAATATACATCATGTATATTGTATAAAATATCAAATAAGAAAGTAGAAATTTTATTTAAATAATAGGCTTTCACTAAGTATATGAACACTAAAGAAGTCTTTTTAAAGCAGCTCATAAGGCTTATGCCGGCTTCTATACGCACTTCATTATTTTATAGGTTCCGGCTTCATAAAAGTAAAAACATTGTATTCAGGACTGTGTCCAAACTCTCCTTCTGTAAAAATGTAGTGTTCAAAGGAATTGAGTCGGACATTATATTCAGAAACATATTTTTCACGGGCTTTTATGAATACCCCTTAACAAAGATCATTTTCTCCCTGGCACAAAAAGGCGGTATAATGGTTGATGCAGGAGCTAACCAGGCATATCATAGCCTCCTATTTTGCGCTGCAGGCCGGGGCAATAAAGTATATGCATTTGAACCTTCCTTACGCAACATAAACATCATCAACGATAATATTCAATTAAACAGTGCTTGCATACAAGACCGGCTTCAACTATTCCCCCTCGGCTTAGGAGACAAAAGCGAAACCCTGACATTTGATCCCGGTGATGAAGAGCAAACCGGCTGGGGCAAAATTGTCTCCGGAAAAGAAAGCCCCCTGTTTACAAGCATCCATGTCAGAAGACTGGATGAAATATTGCCGGAAGCAGCCATTACCCTGCTGAAAATAGATGTAGAGGGCTATGACCTGAAAGTGATACTCGGTGCAGAAAAACTAATTACCAAAGGCTATATTCAGAATCTGATCTTCGAATACGAAGGAGACTTTTCTGCCCACTCCGATGATATACAAGCCAGGGATGTTTTTCAACTACTTACCGAAAACAACTACTTACTAAAAAAGATAACCGTTAAAAATTACCTGGCCACTCACAAAACCATTTTGACATAGTTTGCTGTTGACCTTTCTTCACATAGCTATCTCCCCCATTAATATCGGAAATAAAAAAGCCCCGCTACAGCAGGGCTTCTTAAAATATGATCTTATTATCTTTTTCTAATGATCTTCTTCACCCTCCCTTAAAGGAACTGTTTGAGGAATGAAATCACCTCCATGTCCGTCGTCCTTATAATCATAAGCCCAACGATACACTTCAGGAATTTCACCTTCCCAGTTACCATGTCCGGGATGAATAGGTGTTGTCCATTCCAGCGTAGTTGCACCCCATGGATTAGGATTGGTTAATCTGCGTCCACGCCAGATGCTTACAAAGAAATTGATAACGAAAATAAACTGGGTAAAGAATACGATAGCAGCAATGACACTGATAAAGGCATTAAGGCTTTGGAATTGCTTGAAAGATTCCCATGCACTGTAGTCATAATAGCGGCGTGGCATACCTGCAATACCTTCATAATGCATAGGCCAGAAGATAAGATAAGCCCCGGCAATGGTTATGAAGAAGTGTATGTAGCCTAAAGTATTATTCATAAAGCGGCCAAACATTTTCGGGAACCAGTGATAGATACCCGCAAACATCCCGAAGAAAGCAGACACACCCATTACAATATGGAAGTGGGCCACAACGAAATAAGTATCATGCAGGTGAATATCCAATGCAGAGTTACCGAGGAAGATACCGGTAAGACCGCCGGAAATGAACAGCGATACGAAACCTAGTGCAAAAAGCATAGCAGGTGTAAACCTGAGGTTGCCTTTCCATATGGTTGTCAGCCAGTTAAATACTTTCACGGCAGAAGGCACCGCAATGAGCAAAGTAAGCAGAACGAATATAGAACCTAAGAAAGGACTCATACCGGTAACGAACATATGGTGCGCCCAAACCAGGAAGGCCAGCAAAGTGATACTGATAAGAGAGATCACCATGGCAAGGTACCCGAAGATCGGCTTGCGGCTATTAACTGCAATGATCTCTGAAGCCATACCCATACCCGGCAGCATAATGATATATACCTCGGGGTGTCCCAGGAACCAGAACAAGTGCTGGTAAAGAATAGCCGAACCACCGATATGCGGTAAAGCCCTGCCATTAATAAATATTTCAGAAAGGTAGAAACTGGTACCGAAGTTGCGGTCAAATATCAGCAATACAAAACCTGAGAACAATACAGGGAAAGAAAGCACACCCAATACAGCAGTAAAGAACAGCGCCCATATAGTAAGTGGCAGTCGGGTCATTGTCATACCCTTTGTACGCATATTCAGTACAGTAGAAATATAGTTAAGACCACCAAGTAAAGACGATATAACAAACAATGCCATACCTATCAGCCAAAGGTCCATACCAACACCACTACCAAGAGACGCTTCTTTCAAGGCGCTTAATGGCGGGTAAGTGGTCCATCCGCCAGCGGCAGGGCCTGTTTGTACAAACAGGGAAATGAACATAAATACGCTGGAAGCAAAGAAGAACCAATAAGAAAGCATGTTCAGGAATGGGGACGCCATATCGCGTGCACCTATCTGCAAAGGAATCAGCAGGTTAGCAAAAGTTCCGCTCAGGCCCGCTGTCAATACAAAGAACACCAATATAGTTCCATGCATGGTTATCAATGCATAGTAGAACTCAGGAGACAATTTGCCACCTTTGGCCCACTCACCCAAAATAGATTCCATCCATGGGAAAGTGCTGTCAGGAAAGCCCAATTGTAAACGGAAAATAAGTGAAAAGAATGCACCTACTATTGCCCAGAATATCCCGGTAACAAGGAATTGCCTGGAGATGATTTTATGATCCTGGCTGAAAATATATTTCCAGATAAAGTGTTGCTCGTGATGTTCATGACCTTGATGTTCTGCAGCGTTTCCATGCGCTACTTCCGGTCCGTGAATGATTGCTTCGTTACTCATTTTGCTCAATTTTTTTTAGCCTTACTTTAAGGCTGTTTACTTCATCGTTATTGCTTTTACACTATCGGTTTTGGGCGCGGTCGCGCCTGGTGCAGGTGCAACAGATTCATGCGTGCTGGCATAATAAGACTTCTGCATCAGCATCCACGCATCATATTCAACCTGTGTCTGAACTATAACTGTACCACGCATAGAATAGTGGCCCTTACCACATACCTGGTCGCATGCTATTTCATAAACAAAGTTTTCGTTCCCGGTTATCTTCTTCATCTCAGTGCTCGTGTACTGGGGCGTAAACCACAAAGTGGTCATGATACCCGGCACAGCATCCATCTTCATACGGAAATGTGGAAGACCCACATCATGTATCACATCACGCGAACCAATGATCAATTTAACAGGCCTGTTTACAACAAGGTGCAACTCTCCGTTTTGTGCAATAATATCATCCATATTGTCCTTGTCTGTCCAGTCAAGTCCTAATACATTATTAGCATCATCTATTTTACGGAAATCTCTTTTACCTAATACGCCATCCTGGCCGGGGTAGCGGATCAGCCAGTTAAACTGCTTACCAACCACCTCTACGATCATAGCATCTTTTGGAGCTTCTGATGTAAAAGCCATCCAGTTTTTCAAACCTACAGCAACCAATGCTGCCATTGCAATGGCAGGTACAGTTGTCCATAAAACCTCCAGTTTATTATTATGCGGGAAAAAGAATGAAGTACGTTTCTCAGTTGACTGGTATTTGAAACAAAACCAGAAGAGCAAGGTCTGAGTAATAAAAAATGTGACACCGGTAACCCATAAGGTCGCCTTAAACATCAGGTCATACTGCACGCCCTGAACAGAGGCAGACACCGGCAGCATTTTGTCCTGCAACAGCATATGGCATTTCCATATACCCCATAAACCCAGCAGGAAGAAAATGACCAGTAACCAGGCTATCGTCCGGTTGGTCTGTACTTTTACTTTTTCCTCGCCTCGTATTACACTTGCATATTCGCTGGCTTTAGCGATCTGGTATATAATAATAAATACCAGGAATATTAATGCTATTGTGATAAATCCCGACATTTCAGTTCAGCTTGTGTTTAATTTTTAAGTTTAATTCGATTCTTAATTCGATTCTTCTAATTACACTTCCTTTATCCTAACTAATATGTATTATAGTCTCTTTCAGCAAAATATTATTTTGAGCCACAAGAGATGCAGATGCCAATGTACGCGATACACTAAATATCAGTATACCTACAAAACCTGCAAATATCCCCATTTCAAACCAGCCAAGGTGCCAATGTTCACCCAATGGACCGGGCATGATCATCTGGTAAAAATCCAGCCAGTGACCGAATATGATGAGCATGGCAATGAAAGTAACGGTAAAATAATTACGCTTGCTCGGGCGTGCCATCAATATCAGGAATGGCATAATAAAATTAATTATAAAATTAGCGTAGAATATAATGCTGTAAGGGCCCTGCTGGCGAAGCTTGAAAGCAACTGTTTCTTCAGGTATATTAGCATACCATATCAGCATATACTGGCAAAACCATACATAAGTCCAGAAAATAGTAAATGCAAACATGAATTTTCCAAGATCATGAATATGTTCTTTGGTCACAAGCTCCAGCTTGCCCTGGTTTTTCAGGTAAACTACCCAAAGCAATATCAGGGACATACCGCTCACAAATGCACTGGCCCAGGTATACCAGCTAAACATAGTTGAATACCAATGTGGCTGCACACTCATGATCCACATCCAGGGAGTAGTGCTCATTTGCGTAAGCGCATATATCAATAAAAATACACCTGAAAGCCTGAAGAAAGTCCAGTAAATTTTGGCATTGTTTTTAGGTGCAGACTCCTGGGCTATAGATAAGGCACGGAACTTCCACCCGAAGAAAGCCCATAAACCCACTGTAACTAATGTTAATCCTACAAACATACCAGGATTCAAAAACGGTTTTTTATGCATTAATGCAGCATCATTACCTGGTGTAACCCATTCATAGATCGGGTTTTTGCCGTCTATTCTGAATACAAATACAATAAGGAACATTACAATAGCTGCTATCAGGCCAAAAAGCCACACATTAGCGCCAATAGCCTCAGGCACACGGCGATAAGCCACTATCCATCCACCTTGTGCCAGCGATGACGCTGCCTGTATAAAAACACTTGCTGTGGTTATTAAAGTGAAAAACACACTGTTGTGCAGTAATACGGCCCAAAAACGGGTCTTATCATAAGAATCACCACCCAGCAATAGCGCAATACCTAAAACCAGGGTAACAATACCAATACCCAATAGGATCATACTGGTTCTTTTTAAGCTTCCTGGTATCTCAAAACGTTCGTTCATTTCTAAACTTTTATAGAAGTACTTTTACAATATTCAATTAAGATTTTTTACCGCCATTTCCCACAACCAAAACGCTCGCCTGCGCCGTTTTAGCAGTATCCGCCTTAGCAGTTTCTGCACCTAAAGTAAACGCATCACCACCATTAGTCGACTGAAATTTTTTGATATACGCTATGATCTGCCAACGTTGTTTTGAATCCAGTTGGCTGGCATAAGAGCCCATCATATTCTTCCCGTATTTGGCAGCTGCATACATCTGGCCCACAGGCATGTGTATGTATTTGGCATCTTTAAAATTAGCAGGCATAGATGCAAATTTTCCGCTGGCGAAAAGAGGTCCCTGTCCATCGAGTTTCTGGCCATGACAGATAGCGCAGTATATATTGAACAAACGGCCACCCTCTTTCAATTCATCTTCATTGAAGCGCATGCTGGTAGTAAATGTTTTATACGCATTGGTATCACCCATTACAAGATGGTCTGGTAATTGGTGCCCGCGGGCAATGGTACCATCTACCGGCTTACGGCTGGTTTGGCTATCGGCAAAATTCGGGTTTGCCGTATAAGCATCGTAAGCAACCGAATAGGTCATATCAGGCGCATATATTTTACCTGGGTTACGGCGTATGTTACCACTGTTACATGATGCCATGCCTAAACCTATCATCAGGCTTGCCACTACTATGCTTTTGGTCTTACTCATAATCAAATTAAAATTCAAAATTCAAAAACTTAAATTTTCATTCATAAACCCCTCTTCACAAATCAAACTATTGGCCCAATAACTGGTAAGGCTCTGTCTTATCAAAACGGCCATACCACCATGAATCTTCAGCTATCTGCACAGAAGTTTCTTTTGCTCCTGTCTCTTTCAAAAAGTTAACAACATCATTTTCGTTCACATGCTCATTCAGCTCCACAGCCATTACAAAATAATCATCGCTCTGGCGCGGGTGAAATACATGTTTTTTAACACCCGGCATGATCTGGTTCAGGTAGCAGAATGTCATTGTCATACCCACAGCCGCAAACAATACGGTCAACTCAAAAGTGATCGGTATCCACGCCGGTAACGCAAAGTGTGGTTTACCACCAAAATTGATAGGCCAGTCGCCGGTCAGTATCCATGATATGAACCCAACTGCAGTGCTTGTGCCGCAAAGTCCAAAGATAAAACCCGCAATATGCAGATCAGATTCTTTATGGCCCATTGCATTGTCCAGGCCGTGTACAGCAAACGGAGTATATATATCATGAAGCTTGTAACCACTGTGGCGCACTTTCGCTACAGCAGGAAACAACACCGCTTCATCATCATAACACGCTACCGCAAATTTCTTTATAGCCATTGTATTAATTTGTCAATTTATCAGTTTGAAACTTTGAGAAATCATTTTTCAAATCTTCAAACAAAACTTATTATTTATTATCAAAAGTGCATTTTCAAATATTCACATAATTGAATTTGCACAATAATTTAATGATGTTCTGCTTGTTCCAGAACAAATTCTTCAACCGGTTTCTCCTCTATTACATCCATCTTCCTCTTATAGTTCTCGCCAGATGTTTTCAATATAAACTTGATCTCAGCAACAGCAATAACAGGAAAATATTTTGCAAACAAGAAGTAACAGGTAAAAAACAAACCAAATGTACCCAGGTAAAAACCAACTTCAGGCCATGTTGGAGAATAGTATGACCAGCTGCCCGGAATATAATCACGGTACAATGAAGTAACGATAATTACAAATCGCTCAAACCACATACCTATGTTCACAACTATTGACATAATGAAAGTAAACACCACATTACGGCGCAGTTTTTTGAACCAGAACAATTGCGGAGACACCACGTTACAAGTCATCATAGCCCAGTAACTCCACCAGTATGGACCCATGATACGCCATTTGAACGCACCGGCTTCATATTGGTTGGCACTGTACCATGACATGAATAATTCTGTAAGATAGGCGGTACCCACTATAGAACCCGTAAGCACAATTACCTTATTCATCGCCTCAAGATGTCCTATAGTTATATAATCTTCAAGATGCAATATTTTACGCGTTATAACCAGCAGTGTTTGCACCATAGCAAAACCTGAGAATACCGCACCTGCCACAAAGTAAGGAGGGAAGATAGTAGTATGCCAGCCCGGTATAACAGAGGTAGCAAAGTCAAAAGATACGATTGTGTGCACTGAAAGTACAAGAGGAGTAGATAAGCCAGCCAGTACTAAAGCCAGCATTTCATGGCGCTGCCAGTTCTTTGCAGTACCTGTCCAGCCAAAAGAACCAATGCCATATAACAGTTTGCGGAGTTTTGTTTTCGCACGGTCACGAACCAGTGCAAAATCCGGGATAAGACCTGAATACCAGAATAATAACGACACAGTAAAATAAGTAGATATCGCAAATACGTCCCAAAGCAAAGCTGAGTTAAAATTCGGCCATAAAGGACCACGGGAGTTAGGATAAGGCAATACAAAGAAACCATCCCATACACGTCCCATGTGGAAGATAGGGAACTGCCCTGCACACATTACCGCAAATATCGTCATCGCTTCCGCAGCACGGTTCACACCGGTACGCCAGCTCTGGCGGAAAAGCAAAAGAATCGCAGAGATCAGCGTACCCGCGTGACCTATACCGATCCACCATACGAAATTGGTGATATCCCAACCCCAACCCACCGTACGGTTAATACCCCACACACCTATACCCCAATATACTTCCCAGGTTACGGAAAATACACCAAAGGCCAATAAGGCTAATGAGAAAAAGAAACCCACATACCACATGCGGCCTGGCTTTTTCTCGATCGGGCTGATAATATCCTCAGATATCTGGCGATAGCTTTTATCTCCATCTACCAGCGGTTCCCTAACAAACGATTCGTACTTTAAATGCATAGCACCTAATTAGTAATTACTATTAAAATTTATTTACCCCTCTTCACAATTCTCTTCACAAATATTTGATCTTCCTTTCAACCTTAAATGTGAAGGTTCATCATCTCATCCGTCTTCACATTCGCACCCACTATCACATCTGTATTACGCACCTTGGCCAAGTAGTTCACATTCGGCAAAGTATGTATCTGCTCCAGTACATAGAAAGTACGCTCGCTCTGTTCTTCCCTGCGTAATTTATGTATTGAGCTCTCTTTATCATTCACATTACCAAACACAATAGCATCGGTAGGGCAAGCCTGCTGGCAAGCCGTACGTGCTTCTCCATCCTTCATCGGACGGCCTAGTTTTTTGGCGCTTAATTTGACATCCTGCAAACGCTGAACGCAGAAAGAGCATTTCTCCATCACACCACGGCTACGCACCGTAACATCAGGATTCAGCACCATGCGGGTCAGATCATCATTCATATCATCACGACGGCCATCTTCAAACAAGTTGTCATCAAAACAATCCGCACCATTCCAGTCCATCCAGTTAAAGTGACGTACTTTATATGGACAGTTGTTAGCGCAATATTTTGTACCAATGCAACGGTTATAAGCCATCTGGTTCAAACCTTCAGAGCTGTGGTTGGTTGCATCAACCGGGCAAACGTTTTCGCAAGGTGCATTGTCACAATGCTGGCACATCATTGGCTGGAAAATAGTCTGTATGCTATCCGGATCTTCAGGTGTACCACTGAAATAACGGTCAATGCGTATCCAATGCATTTCATGTGCTTTCATCACATGCTCCTTACCAACCACAGATACATTGTTTTCAGCCATGCAGCCAACAACACAGGCGCCACAACCCACACAGGCATTCAGGTCTATCGACATGCCCCAGTGTATACCAGGATGATCATAAACAGGATACATAGTTCCATTCTTACGGAAACCATCCTCCAATTCCTGGCCATCCATCTTTTTCTCCGCCGCCGATTCCTTGCCTTCTTCCTGCCATGGCACTGCTGCAAACTCACCTATTTCAGCCTTGCGCTCATCCAGCAATACCTGTGGGTTTTTGCTGAATTCATCAAGCGTATATTCATGCACAATAGGACGGCCTTCATAGCTCATATGCGTTTGCATAATAGCTAATTCATAAGGCTTTTCAGTTGTCTTATCAAGAGTTACTTCGGCAGTATAATCAACAGTCTGTCCGTTATAACTCAGGAAAGGATACGCATTTTTACCTGTATTTGCAGCAGCACGTCCCACTTTGGCATCGCGGCCATAGCCCATAGCTATCGCAACAACATCATTGTGCATACCGGGCACTACCATTACAGGCAACAAAAGTTCGTAATTGTTCGATTTGATCCTGATTACTTTCTTGGCAGCAACAATTTCATTTTGCCCTGTCAGTTCAGCATCCAGTTGTTTTGCTCTGGCAGGCGAAACACATGCATAGTTGTCCCATGTTGTGCGGGTTATCGGATCAGGCATTTCCTGCAGCCATGGATTATTGCTCCATGCACCGCCTTGCCCTATCGCCACCGATTGATAAACAAGCAGTTCAACCCCTGCGCCAGCTTTTTTAGCTTGTATTTTGGCCATGGCATCTGCAACATTTCCTGCAAAAGTGCCACCACCATTAAGCATATCACCGGCTGGCTCTATAACACCATCCTGTAAAGCTTTATCAAATTTTTCCTGGCTGCCAAGTTTGGTCATCCAGTATTGTTTCCAGAAATCAGCATAAGTTGTAGTAGCCCCTGTCCATGACAGCAAACTGTCCTGGAAAGCACGTGTCTTAAACAAAGGAGCTATACCCGGCTGCATCAGGCTGTAATATCCCGGCTTAGGTTCTGCATCACCCCAGCTTTCCAGGTAGTGATGGTCGGGAACCACGAACTTGCATTTTTGTGCAGTTTCGTCCATACGGTCTGCAGTAGAAACAGTTACTGCAACTTTAGCAAGACCTTCCGCAAATTTCTTGGCATCATAATAATCATAAACAGGGTTCACACCATGCATGATCAAAGCACCAACTTGTCCTGCATTCATTGCAGCACTCAGGGCAACCATATCAGCATCTATACCTTGCTTATTATTGCTTGTAACAGACCAGTTAATAGTGGTGCCATTAGCACCTGATTTATCATTGATAGCGTTAACAACAGTTTGTACGCTTACATCATTACTGCCACATACCACAAGCCCGCTTCCTTTTTTCAGGTCAGCTGCCGCTTTTGTAACCAGTTCATTCAGTTTAGCACTGCTGAGCGCGGGCTGTGTACCATTTACAACTGCGTTATATAATGCACTTGCAATAGTCCCCATTTCAGAAGGCTTGCAGGTTGCACGATGATCTGCGCAGGCACCCGTAGTAGTATGGTTCGATTCAAACTGGTAGTGCCTGGATAAGTTCAGGTTCTTCGCACTGATCTTACGCCCTTTGGAATATCCTTTGGAGAATTCTATAGGAGAAAGCCATGTACCCAGGAAATCAGCACCCAGGCTCACAATAGTTTGTGCTTTGTCAAAATGATAAGTAGGTAAAGTGCGTTTACCATAGCATGCCTCATTAGCCTGCAACATACCGGAATATGAAATCGCATCATATACCACATGCTTGCTACCCGGATATTTTGCCAGGAACTGGCCAATGATCTCTTTGGTAGTGGGGCTGATGATGGTATTGGTAAGAATGTAGGTCGATTGCGCCCCTGTTTTGGAAATAGCATCCTTAATGCTGCGGTCAATCGCATCAAAAGTAGCTTCCTGGCCATCGGCCATCGGCTGGCGTAAACGTGTCTTATCGTATAAGTTAAGTACAGAGGCCTGCACACGTGCAGAAGTACCGCCTTTGGTAATAGAAGAAAGTTCATTCCCCTCAATCTTGATAGGGCGTCCGTCACGGGTCTTAATGATCACTGCGCAATAATCACCGCCATCCGCAAAAGTGGAGGCATAATAATTAGGCACACCCGGAACGATATCTTCAGGCTTGATAGCATAAGGAATGGCCCTGCGTACCGGCATCTCGCAGCTCGATACAATAGTAGCCGCAAGTGTGCTGAAGCCCAGGAACTTTAAAAAGTCGCGGCGCGGGGTCGTAGCACCCAAAAGCGTATCGCTCAGGCCAAGCGGCAGTTCTTCTTTAAACTCGTTCTCTGCCACCTGCTGATGAGCAGCCGAATCATTCAGATCCCCAAGTCCCTTCCAGTATTTTTTTTGACTCATAATATATCAACCAGACAATACTTGTTAAAACACCACCTGGATTATTTTATATTAATATTAAAAAGCAAAACAATTTTTAATCTCTGTTAACTATTCAAATTATTAATAGTGGCAACGCTGGCACTCTGTTCCACCTGCCTCCTCCACTGTTACACCTTTACGCGTGCCATCTTTAATTTCCTGGTGATATTTTTCAAAAATCTTATAATATCCATTGTCTCCAAATTGCACCTCGGTTTGGCGATGGCAATTGATACACCAGCCCATAGATAATGGCGCAAACTGGTAAACCTCATCCATGTCCTGTATAGGCCCGTGGCAACGCTGGCACTGTACCTGTCCAACTTTTACGTGCTGTGAGTGATTGAAATAAACGTGGTCAGGCAGGTTGTGTATTTTAATCCATTTGATTGGAGTGGCAAGAATATTGCCTGTAGCATCACGGTTGTAATCTTTTTTAGCCGGGTCCCAGCCTGCATACCTGTAAAGCTCCTGTATTTGTTTGGTACCATCTATATGCACACCCTCAGCTGTCATCAGCGGATGGTCCTTTTCACCGGTATATTCATTGATCTGCTTGTGGCAGTTCATACAAATATTAGAGGAAGGTATCATAGCCTGGCGGCTTTTTTCAGCACCGGCATGGCAATACAAACAGTTGATCTGGTTAATACCCACATGCACTTTATGAGAATAGAATATCGGTTGCAATGGTTGATAATTTTGCTGACGACCCATATTTACAGCACCGTTCACCATCCAGTAACCCGCCATGATAAATGCTATGATAGACACAATAGCAATAACAAGCTTGCTCCTGTATATCGGGATTGGCTTTTCATTAGGGATGCCCGATTTTTCATTTGCTATGCGACGCAGTGCATTATTAGCGCGCCATAAAATAAGCACCAATACTAAAAGTGCTATGGTTATAATACTATAAACCCAGCCATTATCTTCCTGTCCTTGTCCTGCCGCTGCGCCACCGGCTGCAGGTTCGGCCGCTACAGGCGCTTTATAATCATCCACATACTTCAGTATAGCATCTATCTCATCGTGAGATAACTGCGGGAACGAAGTCATCATCGCCCCAAACTTAGCCTTCAGCTCATTCGCATGCTTATCACCCCCGGCTATCACAGCAGCAGGGTTATGCACCCAGGTATAGATCCATTCTTTCGTATTGCGTTGGTCCGCACCTTGTAGTGCCGGGCCCGTCGCATCCTTTAGCGGATTATGGCAGGATGCACAATTTGACATGAAAAGAGCTTTTCCGTCGGGCGCCGCTATGGCTGAAAAATTGCAGAATAGCAAGGCAATAACTAAGGCTAATGCACTATGAGCAAGTCCCCGGAACATTGATTTAAATGATTCAGACACAGAGATAAATTTGAAATTTAACGTTCCTTTTTGATAAAGTGGGGCAAAACTACAACACAATCATGAAAATCTATACACATTTGGTAAAAAATGTTTCTCAATACTGGCGCGGGATATGGTTTGGCCG
>CAIYVS010000297.1 GCA_903929655.1 uncultured Bacteroidota bacterium
CTGCTCGAGCTTGCCTTCGAGGTCCGTCATGTCGTTGTGCTTGTAAACGTAGCGGTGGCTGGGAATCATGCGGAGACCATCAATAATGCAGGCATGAGATTCTGCATCATATACCACTACATCGTGGCGGCCACAAAGTGCATCAATAGTTGAAACCATACCCTGGTAACCATAATTGAAAAGCATGGCATCTTCCTTACCTACAAATGCTGCCAGTTCATGTTCCAGTTTTTCGTGCAGGTTGGAGTTGCCGCTCATCATGCGTGCGCCCATAGGGCTGGCAAGCCCGTATTTTGCTGCTGCGTCTGCATCAGCTTTACGAACTTCCGGAAGGTTGGCAAGCCCAAGGTAATTATTGAGACTCCATACTATTTTTTCTTTACCGCGAAATTTCATGCGGTTGCCAATTTCGCCTTCCAGTTTTGGGAATGCGAAATAGCCGGGTGCCTTTTCAGCATAATCTCCTATCGGGCCCAATTTGTTTTCAAACTTTGCAAAAATGTCCATATTATTCTATATGATATTTGATTTAGTCTACAAGATGCCGCTGGGAGGCCTCTGAAAATGTGGTGCAAAATTAATAAAAATATAAACCCTTTTCTAACCCATTTTCCTTACATTAATTGCATATTTGCTGGAAATTAACATTTAATGAAGCGATTCCTGTTTTTTTTGTTGTCAATCGTAATTCTTTTTTCATCATGTTTGAGGAAAGAAAAGCACGGTCCTAAAAGACCTAAACTGGTTATTGGCTTAGTAATAGACCAGATGCGTTGGGACTATTTATATCGTTATTGCGACCGCTATGGCAGTGATGGTTTTAAGCGATTATTGAATAAGGGCTTTAGTTGTGAAAATACTATGCTGAACTATATACCAGCCTATACCGGTCCGGGACATACTTGCATTTATACAGGTTCTGTACCTTCCATACATGGTATTGCCGGTAATAACTGGCATGATAATCATACCGGCGAGACTTTATATTGCGTGGATGACGACCAGGTTTGGCAGGTTGGAGATACATCTAAAACGGCATCTTACAGCCCACGCAACTTACTTACTACAACTATCACAGATGAATTAAGGCTTGCTACCAATTTCAGATCGCGGGTGTATGGAATTGCAATTAAAGACAGGGGCGCTATATTGCCAGCAGGCCATACCGCGAATGCCGCATATTGGTATGATGGCCAGACAGGCAATTTTGTAACCAGCACTTATTATGATACTGCTTACCAAAACCCGGCATGGTTGCAGGCATTTAATAAAAGAAATATGGCAGACAGCCTAGCAAAGTTGAACTGGTTTCTATCAGATAGCCCGTCTGCATACGTACAAAGCACCGCTGATAATACTCCTTACGAAGCTGCTTTTAAAGGCGAGAATGATCCCGTATTTCCACACAGATTCAATGATCAAAGCAAGATAAACAGGCTAAGTGCAATAAGAACAATGCCTGCGGGAAATACTTTGACATTAGCCATGGGGAAAGCTTGTATCGAGGGTGCTGCAGGTGGAAAATTGGGTAGCGGGCCAGATGCTGATTTTCTATGTGTCAGCTTATCCAGTCCCGATTATGCAGGCCACCAGTTTGCACCAAATGCTATGGAACTGGAAGATATGTATATAAGGC
>CAIYVS010000298.1 GCA_903929655.1 uncultured Bacteroidota bacterium
CTTCTATTCTGTGGCTATATCAGCTATGGTCAAATTGGGATCGTTACTCCGGATACCATTTGCGCAAATACACCTATAACTCTAAGTTCTGATGATTCGTCTTATTCATATGCATGGGATACCGTTGCACAAAATATAGGACAGTCATTGCAAGGTGGTGTTCCTCAATTGTCAGGTAATAATTCCGGTATTTACGCTGGCACGGTATGTTATACCGTAAAATATGACCCTGTTAGTGGTAACTGGTATGGTTTCTCCGTAAGCAGCAACGGATTTACACGTATCGATTACGGAACAAATCCCCTTACTAATACACCCGGAGGCACAACTCCTTTCGGTACTTTCAGCGGTTATATTACCAATGGTAACGCAGAATATGCAGATATTGTAAGAGATAGTACCGGCTTATGGTATGCTTTCATCACTAATGGCAATCACCTGGTTCGCGTTGATTTTGGGAATTCACTGTCCAATAATCTCCCTACAGCCAATACGGTAACACTATCAGGCGTTAATAAGGCTATGCAGATTTCCATGATCAGAAATAACGGCCACTGGATTGCCTTTATAGGGAATGACGGCGGCGCTGTAAATAATATTACCAAGGCAGACTTCGGAAACGATATTACAACGCTAACACCAACAATTACCCAATTACCTACAGGATCTCCTACAGCATTTACTAATCCTGCTTATTTTGCGCTATACCACGACAAAGTTGCCGGTACCTGGAGTATGTTGGTTAATAATTATGGAAATGGATTTAACGGAAATGGGCTCTCCCGTTACGATTTCGGCGCTAATCTTCAAAACAACACCCCAACTGCCACCAGCATGGGTACTCTCACTGGCGGGGCTTATACCTTCTGCAGGGGCATAACTATTATTGAAAGCTGCGATAGTTTTTACGCATTAGCACTCTATGGTGGGTTTGGCGGTGAATATTATGCGCATCTGAGTTTCAATAACGGCACCACTACTGATATTACAAATACCCCTGTTATCGCCAATGGTCCTAATGACCTTGCCGGCACACCACCTGCTGCTAACACAAAGGCCAGTATAACTACTTTTTGGAATTATGATGTTTTGGGGGATACACTATACGTTGTTACTCCCGATCCGAATAATCAAACTGTTTACCTGCTTACCGATTATGGCCTTACCGCTTCTGGCCAGGTTACTTATACGCCTAATGCACCTTATACTTTTGCACCTGGGCCTCATACTATTTACCTTACAACAGACCAGGGAAATCAAGCTCATCGCGGGCATTATTGCAAATCAATTTACGCTGTTTTACCCGGCGTACCTACTTTAGGCAATGATACTACTGCCTGCACAGGAGATGTAATCATATTATCACCGATTGTTGTCGGAAACGGAACACCTACTTTTCAGTGGCAGCTAAACAGCACCAATATTCCTGGTGCAACAAATTCAACCTTAGCTGTTACTACAAATGGTGCATATAATGTCACAGTAAGCGGAGCCGGTCTTTGCACTACGGGCATTTCTGCAAACCTTTTCGTCCAGTTCGTAAACAGGCCTGTTGTTAATATTGGCCCTGATACTACCATCTGCTCAGGTCAGCCACTCACCTTGCAGTCTGATAGCACCTACCCGCCTCAGGACCTTTATTTGTGGAATACATCACCTGTACAGACTACTTCATCTATCTCTGTCAATGCCAGCGGCTCCTACGTGCTGTCTGTATACTACGGCGGTTGCGTAGGATCTGATACAATAAACATAATTGCAAATCCTTCACCAATCGTTAATTTAGGAAATGACACTACTTTCTGCGGTGGCAACCTGTATACCATTGTTTCTTCCCAACCGGCAGGTGCGACATTCCTCTGGAATAATGGTACAACTGACAGCACTTTTTCAATCTCTTCCCAGGGTACCTACTGGCTTACAGTAACAAATAATGGTTGCAGCACTACCGATTCGATAAAGGTTACAGTTTCTGCTGCGCCTGTTTTCAGTTTAGGCAACGATACCACTATCTGCGATAATAACCCGATCACGATTGGCACTTATAATCCCAATGCAACCAGCTATATATGGAGCACAGACAGCACAATGGTTCTTTACCATTCTTCTTATGGCAACGCAGACAGCATGAGGGCTCTGACTGACTCAGACAGTTATTTAACCACTAACACTGGTGGCATCTTCTCTCTTACTGTATTTACTTCAAGTGGCTGCTCATATACCGATACGATCAGCGTTATTTCTCAACCCGGCCCGCATATTGCATTTAATATACCCCGTTTTGATACACTTTGTAAAAATAAACCTTTTACAATAGACCCCGGCTATTCCGGTGGTCTCACTTATTCCTGGAATACAGGAGCCAGTTCACAAACTTTAACCGTAAATGAAACCGGCAATTATTGGGTTACAGTTACAACTGCCAATAATTGTAGCGCTACAGACACAGTTTCTGTAAAAATGCTTACAGCCCCTACAGGCGGAGTATTAGGCAATGACACTACTTTGTGTAATGACCAGATGGTAATGATACCTCCTGTTCTTGACACTAATCTTCATATACAATGGTATGAGAATTACCTGGATGCTACACATTATTCCGATAGTGCGAAAACCCATAGAATTCAGAATGCACCCGGTCTGTACATAGCAGTTATTACCAATCAATGCGGAACTTTAATTGATAGTATTAATATCAGCAATAAATTCTGCGATTTGTGGATGCCTAATGTATTCACTCCTAACAATGATGGAGTAAACGACCTTATAAAACCTTTTGGCGATCTGAGCCAGATATCCAATTATACATTTACTGTTTATGACCGTTGGGGCCAGCTGCTTTTCACAAGCACTAATCCTTATGATGGATGGAACGGTAAGTTTAATAATATTGACCAACCCGTTGGTGTGTATGTCTATAATATGCAGTTCAACGTTAAGAATGTGCCATATACGCAACATGGCAACTTTACGCTGCTCAAATAGTTTTTAAATCAGTTATAAATAAGAAAGCCGGATGAAATCATCCGGCTTTCTTATTTATAATTTACTAATTTTGAATAAACCTCAATTAAAAATGAAGCTCCTCTGTTCCATAATATGCATAATTGGTATTTATGGAACTGCTATTGCGCAAACAAGTGTGCACTATGACCCGAAAGATTATGCACAAATACCTGTTTGGATAAAAATGATGGATGACCCAAATGTAAATTTCTTTGAGATCGGCAAAGCTTATAAAAGCTACTGGCAGCACCATACCAAACCCACGGACGATGAAGAATTAAAGAAAGAACAGGACGTACAGGAAAAAATACCCACTATAAAACAGCAACAGGAAATTGCGCAGGAGAATCATATGAAGATGGCGATCAGGAAGTATGAGTACTGGCATGAACAAATGCGCCCCTACGTGCAAAAAGACGGGCATATTTTATCTGCTAAAGAAAGACTGAAAAGCTGGCAGGAGCAAAAACAAATCTCCGGGAAATAATATCTTTAAAATGATATCGTATGAAATTACGCTTGTTGTTCCTGCTGTTTTTTGCATCGTATATCACTTATAGTCATGCACAAACTGCTGTTGGTACATGGAGCAATACCGGGCCCGTTCTTTTTCCGCTTAATGTCACCCAGCAGGTAAACGGGATTGGCCGGATATGCCAGGTAAAATTTCATCCTTCAGATCCCCAAAAAATGTATGCAGTAAGTGCGTCGGGGGGATTATTTATAAGTTCAAATAATGGCCTGAGCTGGACAGTTACAGGAACAGATAGTTTACCACCTGCATCCTGCGCCTCCGTTTGTATAGATCCTGTTAACGATAGTATTATCTACCTTTCAACAGGCGATCCTGATTATTATAGTTCCAATAATGGTTACGGGATATTCAAAAGTGTGAATGGAGGTATCAGTTGGTCGCTGATGGATTCCGGGATCGGAAACCTCATGGCTGTTGAAATGTTGATAGACCCCAATGATCATAACACCATTGTCGCAGCAACCAATAATGGCATTTGGAAAAGTACTAATGCCGGTACAAGCTGGTTTCAGACTCAAAGCGGCACAAGCTTACAAAGCGGTGGTGGCTTTCGCAGCATGCTCATGAGGCCGGGGAGCAGCCAGGTATTATACGCAGTTACCAGCAAAGAATATTTTAAAAGCGCCGATTTTGGCAGTACATGGACCCAGATCAGTAACGGCCTCTTAATACCCCAGCAATTAGCATATACCAACAGTAATTCTCTGCAATGCAACAGCGGCTTGAGGCTGGCAGTAAGTGCAGCAGATACCAATGTAGTATATATTGCCACTGCAGACAGTAATGGTATCATCATGAGGTCAAACGATGGGGGCCAGAGTTTTAATGTTATGTATGTGGATACTGCACAATGCCTGGTATGCCTTACCCAAAACCCTTCTTCTGCCTGCCAGTACGATTATAATTTTGCAATTACCGCAAACCCTCAAAATGCCAATGAACTTTTACTGGCGGCTAATTGTGTATGGCGCTCAATGGACGGCGGCGCTACCTGGAGTAAACGCACCTCATGGTGGAATGAATGCCATACCGACATGCATGATATCAAGTTCAACCCATACAATAACCAGCAAATATTCAATGCAAACGATGGCGGAGTTTGGATGTCGACTGATACCCTGGCAACAGTATGGCAGCCAAGAAGCGATGGGCTGGCCTGCACGCAAATATACCACGCCTCGCAAAGCCCGCTGATAAGGCAAATGGCAGACATGGGAACACAGGACAATGGCGAATTGTATTTTGATAATACCTGGAAATGTAACCGTGGCAACGATTGGTTTAGCGCATCTGCCTTTGATTACAGGGCAGGCGCAAATGTTTACTATATTCAAACCGGCAAAAGAAAAGCATTACAACCTTTAGACTCCGAACGGTCTTATAATTCCCCCTTTATGCCCACCAACGATGCCACTGTAGAATTTTTACCATCTAATAGCAATATAGCATTTATAGGAGCCGACAGCCTCTGGAGAAGCACCAATATCAATACCCCATCCCCTACATGGACACTCTTAAACCCCTACAATGAAACCACCCTGAGCATAGCATCATGCAAAGCAGACCATAACATCCTATATGCAGTAAGCGTATGGGGGAACTTATATCGTAGCGATAATGCACTTGCGGCATCACCCACTTTTATAACGCTAAACACACCCTCTTCCTATAATTATTATGCAAGCCTTGCCACAAATAAATACAACCCAAATATTGTATATCTTAGTTGCAACGATAGTATTTACCGGTCGGCAGACAAAGGTGCAACATGGTCCAATATCACTTATAACCTCAGCCAGAATCTCACTTTTTCTGTTAATGTATTGAAACTAATAAGTGACGATTATTCCCCTTCCGAACGTTTATTTGTAAGCAAGGGTTCTTCTGTCTATTATAAAGACAGCACCACTAACATTTGGACCAAAATTACCGGCCTGCCCAGCGTGGCGAATATAACAGACCTGATGATCTATAACGACAGCAGCGCTGCCGGCATGCTAAGGCTATCCACTTTTGGCAGAAGTGTATGGGAAACTAGTATCAATAATAACCAGCGTCCTGTGGCAGATTTCAGTGCCAACAAACAATACATATGCCCTACCGACACTGTAAAATTCTCTAAAACAATTTACGGAAATTATACTTCATTTGCCTGGGCTTTTCCCGGTGGCACACCTTCTTATTCCACTGCAGACAGTCCGCACATTGCGTATCCGGCTAATGGCTCCTATAATGTTGTTTTGCTTGCAACTTCACCTAATGGCAACGATACAGTCTTAAAAAGTAACTACGTCATCGCATCGAACGGACAAGGCATGAACCTGCACGAAGGTTTTGAAGACTCCGCCTTTTTACCTGCCGCCTGGCAAAATAAATCGAGCACAACGGCTGCGTGGCAAAGAGTAGATAGCATTGGCGGATTCGGATCAAGCACTCACAGCATTTATTATGACAACCATAATTTTGATGCGGCTGGAAAGCATGACAGGATCGTAACACCACAAGTATTGCTTAACGGTGTGAGCTATCCTTACCTGACATTTGATGTAGCCTATTCTTATTCAATAGGCTATCCCGACAGCCTTTCGGTGGAAATATCCCTGGATTGTAATAAAAGCTTTTATACTGTTTATACAAAGGGCGCTGGTTTATTAGCTACCACATATAATTCCCCAGCGTATTTTATACCCACAGCAACACAATGGAGAACAGATACTATTTTACTGAACACTTATTTTGGCGATAACATCTCACTTGCTTTTGATAATATAGGCCATGGGGGGCAGCCAATCTATATTGATAATATTAACCTCGCTGCTACCCTTTCTGTAAAAACATTAGAGAACAAGACCTCGGTACAGGTTTACCCTAATCCAAGCAATGGCATAGTGCACCTGGTAGCAACAGGACTGACTGGGAAAAACGCAACAATATCTGTTTATAATGTCATTGGCTCACTTGTACGACAATTCGGCACGACAATAAGTGGCAAAAATATCAATACATCGATTGATCTTTCTGGCTTCCCGCCTGGGTATTATGCATTCAGGATACAAACTGACAATGCTGAGAC
>CAIYVS010000299.1 GCA_903929655.1 uncultured Bacteroidota bacterium
CATAAAAATCACTCCCAATGCTGGCAATTTCCTGACACCTTACAGAATTCTGATCAAAATTCTGAGTAGCATTTGTCCAACTTTGTCCCGAATTGGTAGTTTTAAAAATTCCACCACCAGTAACAAGCCTCCTGGAAAAAAATGAAAATTTTAAAAGAGTATTTGAGAACTTTAATTATAAGAAACTCAATACTAATGTGCAGATTCCGGCCTTTGTATAATGTCTCTTAAAAACATATCCTTAGCTACTTTCAGGGATTTTCTCCGATATAAAGGTTTAAATCTTATCAAGACAGAAGGAGGTCATGAAAAGTGGTCGAAAACGGGTATGTCACGGCCGGTAATTATTCAAACCCATATTGATCCGGTACCTGAATTTATTATCAGGAATAACCTTGGCTCAATAGGTAGTAGCAAAAAAGAATTTGAAGAATGGTTAAACCCTGGCAAAAGGAAGAAAATATAAAGCCAGCCCAGGGAAAGAATGTTTTCTAAAGGTGAGGAGCAAGGAGTGGTGGGATGAATGAGGTTTGTCATCTTCCGCACTAAACTAAGGCACTATTTACTACATTTGTCAGCAAAGCAATATACCGGGCTATGGATATACTCACCGAATTCAAAATGTTCCTCCAGATCATCAGCAATAAGTACGAATCTAAAATGATCCCAGGTACTCAGCTCAGCGTTTCAGAAGAGTTCGAAAATTTTAACAGGGCCGACCATTTTTTTATAGAATTGCAAGACAAAGGCAATTTCAGAATGAATGAGATCCTGGCGAACAAGCAGCAATATCCCGAAATTGATAATTTAGGCGCAGAACTGGAAAATGCCATAACAGACTGCAAGGATAAATTCGTTAAATCCTACAATATCAGGCTGGCTTAAAGCATCTTGTAGATCATACACCGCCTTAGCTTTGAACAGTGCTGATATATTGCTAATATTTCTTTTCAGGCGAGGTGGCCTTTATAATACAAACTTAGCAGAGCGATCATAGGATTGGAGAAGTGAATAGTCATATATGCGAATTGTGTATTTACCGAATGTAACCTTGCATTCATTTTAAGTGTCTTATCATTACAAATGAAAATCTTTTCTTGAAAGCCAGGCATAGAACATATCTCCTCCTTATCGGGCATATAGTGGTAGGACTCCTGCTGTTTATTTTAGTGCAATATCTAAGAATACCAGCCAATATAAGGACAGGTATTATCTTCATAAGCTTATTGTTATTAAACCTGCTTTACGTAAAAGTATTTGATTTAAAAGAAGCCTTGTATGTTTATTGGTCGTATAAAAAATTACATTACTTATTTGTTGGGGTATTGGCAGGGCTCATACTGATAATAATACCTGCTGCTGCGGCATTAGTTGCAGGTAAGCTAGCTATAAATTCTGTACAAATTGGCAAACTATCTATAGCTCCTGTTTTTCTTACTTTTTTAATTACAGGCTGGGAAGAATTATGGTTTAGAAATCTGTTGTTAAATTATGGCAGCAGGTATCTATCTAAAATTACTATTTCTTTATTGATGGGATTCTTATTTATGGTGCTCCATCTGTTAAATCCCAAAATAAACATATGGAAGGAAGGGCCAATGCTATTTTTGGCCGGGACCTTGTTAACAGCACTTTATTTTTGTTACCGCAATATCTGGCTACCCCTGGGTTTACATTTTGGGAACAATTTCTTTGGCTCTGTCATTAATACTCCTATTAAAGACCATTGGGTATTCGGTAATGAATGTTATATCTATACCACTCTTTTATTACTTTCAACACTTTTTTTGCTTGTGCAATTAAGGAAAAC
>CAIYVS010000300.1 GCA_903929655.1 uncultured Bacteroidota bacterium
TAAAATTGTCAACTACTCTCAACAGCGAAATCAACAGCACTATAGTAAAATCCATTTGTGGACGTGATTTTTACAACAATAAATTTAAGTGTATATTCAATGTCTAAATGGTATTATTTCACGTAAAAATAGTCAACGCGTTGACAGAATTAACGTAAATGCTCTAATATATCAGAAATTTAATAAGCAATAAGGTTTAAAAACCAAAGCCAATACCCCACTCCACTAGTTCTGCGACGGTTTGGTTTGCTTTAAGGAGTGCGGAGAGGTATAATTCTTTAATAGGGCCTTTTTCTTTTTGCAGCAGATAGTAATTAAAGCCCAGTTTTTCATAGTATGGCGCGCCAATAGTTAGTTCTGCCTGTTTGGTATAGAAGCCTAATTGCAGCATGAAGCCTACACGCCTGCCTAACAGAAATTCGTTACCAATATAGACGGAGCTTTTCCAGGAGTGTTGTGCTTCGTTGCCAACGTCTATTTCATTATTACGGAGAAACGCGTAGATATCGGTATGGTAAGAATAATCTATGCCTGCAAACATTTTATTTTTACTTAACCAGCGACGGCTTACATAAGCCGACGCGAGGTATGCGGGAAATAAGGGTCCGCCTGTGGTCTGAAATCCATTAAAACCCATGCCCAGCCTGACCTGGAAGAGATAGCGGTTTTTAAGTTTAGGAAGATCGCGTTTGATGCATACCGGTGTAGATGTAACAGGAAAATAGCGGAGGCCTATATGTGCGCCATACATATTAACACCGAGGTTGGGCTCCCTGAAGGCGGCGTTGGATATATGACTGAAATTGGCGCCTATTTGAATGTCCCAGTTTTTATTGAGCCTGTAACGCAGGTCTGTGACGAAGAGGGTATAATTATTTACCGGGGTGCCTATGGCAATATTGATCGTGTCCCAGGTGGGTGCACGTGAGTAGTACCTGCTGACATATCCGATGCCCATGCCTGCCCTGATGGTCCATTCCAGTTTTTTGCCTGTGATTATGGGTATTTGTATATTGGGGTATATGCCTAAACAGCGGCCATAAATGGAGTCTATACCATAGTTGGTGTAGCTGATGCCGATACCTATGACAGGAAAACCACGTCTTTGTTCCCAAAGCCTGCCGCCGCATGTCCGGTATATAAAATTAATGTCTAAGGCACTGGAAAATGAGGGGATGGGTAAAGTGAACTTGGGAGAATGTTTAAATACTTTTCCACCAAAAAAATTGGCCTCTATACCATAGCCCGCAAGGGAGGATTGATCCTGGGCCCAGAGGCCTGGGGGCAGGCAGCAAACAAAAAATAAAAAAACCAGGTAGAAGCGACGCATTTGTACAAATTTAAGGGCTGACAAGCATAAAATACAATCCCAAAATTTCGAGACTAATTAACAAATTCATTATTCGATAAAACATCATAAATAACAAATAACTTTGCGCCTCTAATAATAATACATGCGCCGTCTTGCCTTGATGTTGTTCAGGTCCTTTTTGCAGGGGCTTATTTTGTTGAGTCCGATTGCAATTACGGCACTGGTTATCTATAAGGTTTTTGACAGTATTGACAGCCTGTTGCCTTTCATGCCCCGCGGTTTAGGTTTCCTGATGATAATAGGAGTTGTGACGTTGGTAGGTTACCTGGGCACACGTTTTTTTATAGGCAAATGGCTTTTTGATGCTTTTGCCTATGTTTTGGAGCATACACCCGGCGTAAAATATATTTATTCTTCTGTAAAGGATATGATCAGCTCTTTTGTGGGTGACAAAAAGAGGTTCAATGTGCCTGTTTGGGTATGTACCAACAGGAACCCTGAAATATGGAGGATAGGTTTTATGACCCAGAAGGATATGTCGCATTTCGGACCGGGGATGGAGCATAAAGTGGCTGTATATTTGCCCCATTCTTATGCTATATCGGGTTGGGTAATAGTGACTGATCCGATCAATGTGAAACCAGTAAGCGGTATGAACGCGGCGGAGGCAATGAAGTTTGCTGTAAGCGGCGGCGTAAGCAATACAGATGACAAAGTAAAAAATGAGCAGGAAACTAAACTTTAATGCCGGCCCCGGCGCATTGCCTGATGAGGTATTGCAGCAGGCAGCGAATGCTGTAATAGATTATAATAACAGCGGACTTTCTATTCTTGAAATATCACACAGGGGCAATGCATTTGCAGCAATAATA
The DNA here is from genome assembly GCA_903929655.1 of uncultured Bacteroidota bacterium. GTDB lineage: Bacteria > Bacteroidota > Bacteroidia > Chitinophagales > Chitinophagaceae > JABDGU01. The sequence goes on from CAIYVS010000300.1 coordinate 2,185, forward strand.
GAAGAAAGCAAACAACTGGTAAGGGAGCTTTGCGAACTGGGCGATGACTATGAGGTGTTGTGGCTGCATGGCGGGGGACGACTGCAATTTTGCATGGTACCTATGAATTTTTTGGGCGATGATGATATAGCAGGATATATAGATACGGACCATTGGTCTCATGCTGCAATAGAGTATGCCCAATATTATGGTAATGTGCAGGTGCTGGCTTCGTCAAAAGAAAATAATTATAATCGCTTACCCCTGTGGCCTGAAAAAATAGCGGTTGATTTATCTTATGTACATTTTACCAGCAATAATACTATTTACGGAACCCAGTGGCATAGTGTGCCGGAGTGCAATGTGCCCCTGGTTGCAGATATGAGCAGCGATATTTTTTGCAGCAGGCGGGACTATAAACACTGTGATATGTTTTATGCAGCAGCGCAAAAAAATGCAGGGGCTGCGGGTGTGACACTTGTTGTGATAAGAAAGGATATGCTGGAGCGCGGCAGGCGTAAGTTGCCATCTATGTTGGACTATAAGGCGCAGGCAAAAGAAAATTCTGTATTGAATACTTCGCCTGTGTTTGCGATTTATACCAGCCTGCTGATGCTGCGCTGGACAAAAAACAGGGGCATAGATGCTATTGAGAAAGAGAACAAGCTGAAGGCAGACTTGCTGTATAAAGAGGTGGAACGGAATTCCTTGTTCAATTTGTATGTAGAAAAGAAAGAAGACAGGAGCCTGATGAATGTTTGCTTTACAGCTATAGATCCAGGTACAGAAAAAAGCTTTTTGAAGTTTTGTGATGACAGGAATATTACAGGAGTAAAGGGACACCGCTCTATCGGTGGTTTCAGAGTATCCTTATATAATGCGGTTACGGTGCGGGCAACAAAGGCGCTTGCAGAGGCGATGAAAGAATTTGAACAGAGCAAAGACAATTAAAAATTAATTTATTAAAAAGCATAGCAGCATGGCTAAAATAGTTCCCTTCCAGGGATTAAGACCTAAAAAAGAATTTGCAGATAAAGTGGCGACTTTGCCTTATGATGTAGTAAATGTTGCAGAAGCCAGGGAATTTAAAAAAGACCCTTACAATTTTTATCATGTTACGAGGGCGGAAATTGATCTGCCTGAAGCGGTGGATGTGCATAGCCAGCAGGTTTATGATCGGGCAAAGGAAAACCTGGATAATATGATAGCAGATAAAATAATGGTGCAGGATAAAGAACCTTGCTATTATATATACCAGCTTATAATGAACGGACGCTCGCAAACCGGCCTGGTATGCGGGTCTTCATGCGATGATTATTTTGAGGGAGTGATCAAGAAGCACGAATTCACCAGGCCGGAAAAAGAGCTGGATCGTATTAACCATATACTTACCACAAGGGCCCAGACAGGTGTTGTGTTTCTTGCCTATAACGATAATGAAAATGTGCAGCATATAATAGACGAGTGGAAAAATACACATGAGCCGGAATATGATTTTACAGCAACAGATGGCGTGCAGCATATTTTCTGGGTAGTGGACGATTATTCTAAAGTGGCTATGATAAGCCGGTATTTTTATGAAGAGGTGCCATGTACTTATATTGCCGACGGGCACCACAGGGTGGCTTCTGCCGGCAAGGTTTGTATGGAGATGCGTGAAAGCGGGATGTCGATAACAGGGGAAGAGTCTTTTAATTATTTTATCACTTGTATATTTCCTGCAAGCCAATTGAAGATCATGGATTATAACCGGGTGGTAAAGGACCTTAATAAATTGAAACCGGAGGAGTTCCTGAAAGAGCTTGAGAAGGATTTTGAGCTCAGCATGATGGGTAAAAAACAATTTAAACCTCAGCAAGCGCACGAATTTGGAATGTACCTGGATGCTAACTGGTACAAAATGGTAGCCAGGGCCGGTACTTATACTGAGGACCCTATAGGGGTACTGGACGTGAGTATATTGCAGCAAAATGTGCTTTCCAAATTGCTCAACATTAATGACCCGAGAACTGATAAGCGAGTGGATTTTGTAGGGGGCATCAGGGGCCTGGCTGAACTGGAAAAGAGAGTGGACAGTAAGGAAATGGCTGCTGCTTTTGCTTTATATCCTGTAAGCATACAACAATTATTCACTATTGCCGATAGTGGTAATGTGATGCCACCCAAGAGCACCTGGTTTGAACCTAAGCTGAGGGATGGCCTTGTAGTGTATATGATATAATAAAAGCCTCCGACAGGGTATTAAAAACTGCTACAGGTAGTAATGGTCTGCGAGATAGCGTGCCATTTCGCGAACCTGGTCGAAATCTAAATTGATGTCAGGGCTGATGGATACCATTCTTACTTTGTTGTCGTAGATCGTAATTAATTTATAATGGTCGCTGTTAAATTGTGTGATCCTTGCTTCTGCAATTTTGGTACCGTCTGGTGTAGAAGCGCATGGCAACCTGAAAAAGAATCATTGTTTCAATTGCAAAAGACACGAGAGCCACTATCAAAAGAATGATCGTTAATGTATAATACTCCAAATCGGCAAACATGTTGTATCTGTATCCATCCGCAACAGGAATATAATCTAGTACGTCAGGTAAAACAGACATTACAAAACTGTATGGATTTGA
>CAIYVS010000301.1 GCA_903929655.1 uncultured Bacteroidota bacterium
ACAACGTCTTTTTAAATCAGAATCATGAATTATATCCATGATTCGGTCATGTATCCTTTTCATTTCTGCTTCTGAACAGATACTGTATTCTATCGTTACCCGGTATCCTTTAATCCATTGTACAGTTTTGATCTCGTTTGCGAGTTCTTTTTTAATACTTTCTTTAAAGGAAATGGCAAGGTAATCCTGATCTACTTTACATGGGCAACAACGAATGTTTTTCATACTTTTAGTTGGTTTTAAATTAGCGAAATAGAATATTGCAAGTTGCTAACTTCCCTTTTTTAAAATAGAGTATGTACAACCTCAATAGTTTAATTTTGCCCTTGTAATTTCAAAGAAAAATACCATACCGTCTGCCTCTTTTGGTCTCCCGGCCAGTGTTAAAAATTAATCGTCTGAAATCCTTGTCTATTTCTAGGCACACCATGATTTGAACGTTTTCCGACAACTATCGGGGACATAATTATGAGTCAAGTGATTGGTGTTGTTAGTTTCAGATATCCGGCATCGCAATTTCGCAGTAAAAAATTAATTTTAGGGCATGAAAAAGAAAATCACCATTATTTGTATCGGCTGTTTATTATTGTTCGTTAATAGTTTGCTGGCAAAAACGAAGGGAGGAACGGTGGGGTGGGATGATTATCTAAACCCAAGATCAGAATGGTATCTGGCATATGGGTTCCCGAATGTGCCTGCCAATGTTTTGCCAAGCCAGTCTTCTACGCTGGGGCCGATAAACTTAGGCTACAGGCATTTCATAAATGAAAAGCTGGGTTGGGGGCTGAGCCTTAGCTATGCCAGAACCAAGACCCAAAATGACCTTATACATCCACCTATAGTTAGCCAAACAGCAGCTATAAAAAGCACCGCTGGTTTTTGGACTGCAATGGTTGACGTGAGTTATAAATGGCGTTCCTGGAATGGCAATTACCTTTATTCCGGTGCAGGTGTGGGATATTGTCTGTCAGGAGGTAGTACCGTAGCAGAAGGCTTTGTACCTCAGAGCGAATTAAACAAGTATGAGCCTCCGTCAACTCTGGCTTATCAAATAAACATAATTGGGGTAAATTACCGCATTGGGAAGCGGGTTGCTGTTTTTATACAGGGAGGATATGGTTATACTGGTATTGTAAGTGGTGGATTGAGCTTACGGCATAAGTAAAGTAGTCTTAACCATTTTTGTTAGTGATTGATATGAGATATATTCGCTAAAGCTGTAAGAAATCCCCTATTCCTTAATGAACCGTTGCACTTTTACCAGCACACCATTCTCATCGTACAGTCTCAGTATATACATGCCGGAGCTAAGCATACTTGTATTTAATGGTCTTGTATCGTGAGCACCAAAGTTATAAGCTGCAATCACCTCTTTACCATCTATAAAGCTAAGAGAGCAGCTCGTCTTTAAAGGCGCGTCTACAAACAAAGCAGTAGTAACAGGATCGGGATATACCTTAATATCAGGGCGGCTTGTATAGCTTCTCACCTCCATACTGCGTATACTATCGCTAGACACACAATTGGGGAGAACAACACACTCCAGATTGCTACAAACAAATACGCTAATAACATCACCTTCTGCGGTCGTGATGGTAGCAGAATCAGCAGGCCCCGTATATAAATCTATACCATTCTTTCGCCATGTTATAGAAGGATTACTCCCTCCATTAACGATATGTGCTATGAACTTAGTGAGTACACTTGGCATAACAGGACTAGGGTCAGCAGTGAGCGTAACAGATGCGACCCGATAGGGATGTACCTGCACATTATTGTAGGCTGTATCTGAGACGCATAAGCCAAGTATAGCCACTTCTTTATAAAGTCCCGAATCTGCCAGTTGAGCATTTGCCCAGAGAGGACAACATATAGTATCTGTGAAGTTATTAGGACCAGTCCAGTAATATGAATATGTAACACCTGGAGTGATGTAAAAGCCAGCCAGAATAATACTCATACCTACACAAAGATCACCCCCCGCCGCTCATTTGCGGAGTAGGGGGTTTGGGGCGTAATGTAATATAAATAGAGTCGGTAATGCTGCATGCGCCTAAAGATGCTGTAACATGAAACATACCAGTATCTGCATAAACCGAGTGCGGAATAACAAGGTTCTGAACGATGGCGCTTGTGTTGTTAGGGAATATGTAGCTAAATGCGGTTCCTGTGCTGGTATCGGTTGCATTGATGCGAACGGTATCACCCTTGCAAACGGGAGCATTGCTTGAAAGTGCGAGGGCCGACAAATTTGTAATACGGATATTAATTCCGTCAGTCCCTGATGTATCTGCGGGGTTGCTTGCAACAATACGGATACGATAACCCGTGCCTGTAATGGTGTTTGTAGGGATCATGCAAATGATGCTGCCGGCACTTACCGCGTATGAACTACCAATCGACACAGGACTGGCAAAACTTCCCAAGGCATCTGAGAGTTGAACAGTAAATACATTACCAGCAGAATAGGAGCCTTCGAGGGAATCAGAAACGCTGAGAGCTGCGCTTGCACAAAGATTGGTATCGGTAAAAGGCTGGTGCAAAAACAAGGTGCTGCTTACCTGGGCACGAAGCAGCGGTGCGGAAAATAAATAAAGCAGTAAAATGGTAATTGGTTTCCGGTGCATACAAAATGAATTACTATTAGCTTATACAGCCAGATTATTATCCCCAATATTTTTCGCAATAAAAAATTATTTCCAAATTTAATATATTTATAGAAAGATACCAAATAGTGCCTCCCGACCAAATATCATATATAGGTCTCTAAAGCAAATTAATCACTTGGAAATCCCATAAAATTGATTCTGAAAATTCTTAAATCCTGAAAATTCTGATCACTCTTTCACCACCTTTGCATCAAACTCATAGTCCGAACTTTTCAGGTGCATGATATATACCCCAGGTGGGTATTGCCTGATGTCAAAATCAGTTTCAGTACCATCCATTTTTTTCCTGCTTATCACAACACCCTTTGCATCCGAAATATAAACGTCTGCGTTCTGTACAGGGTATTTCAAGACAGCACTAAACATTCCGTTCGAAGGATTAGGGTAGAGTGAGCAGGTGTTCATAATGATGGTATCGACAGGTGACATAGTAATATTTGCAGATACTACGGCACTATCTTTAGGTATTTTAGAGCTGTCTGTGTGCCTCCATGCGGGGCCAGCTTGACCACATTCATACTGTGTTAGTGTCCTATAGCCCGCTGCATTATAAGAATACAGGATATAACATTGGGCTTGGGCTGCCAGCCCCGCCAGAATGATAAGGAAGAGCAAAATGCTGAAGCAAATAATGTTTTTCATAAAATATTTTTTTAGATTTAATGGATTTTTAAATTAAATATTCATTATTGATTTATTTGGCGTGAGTTTTATTGTTTATATTTATTGATCCAGAAATTATTAGAATCTACTAGTTTTTTGGCAGCAAAGGGTTTGAAAACAAGCATCAATGGCTGATTTATTACTTTAAGATTTCGCTCTCGTGTTAATTTGTGAGCAGGTTTTACGTCAGGATATGGAGGCACAACTTTAAGGTTGACGATAGTATCGGCATTTTTTATTATTCCTTTGAAGTGAGTTATAAAATCATTTATATACCCATTATCTACCCTATATCTATCATAACAAATGATATCTATGGTATCCTTATTTATTATACTAAATACGCCAAGCTGGCCGTTTTCCTCATTATTATAATACTGCATAAAATTACTTAGATACTTAGCAGCCTGATAGGGTTCAAAAAAGACCAAGGCAGATCTCATGACCATACCATTTTTATAAAATGAAAAAAAATTATCTAAAAAATATCTATCACAATATCTTTGGCCATTAACTGGCGACCTTGTAGTATCGTAAGTAGTATATACACCATCAAACCTCAGGACTGTCTTATCAAATTTTCTTTCCGCATTCAGCATATCCTTCAAAGCATATAGATTATTATCCTCAAGGTGTTTCTTAAAAGACAGACAGCAGTATAAAATAATTAACAATAATATATTCAGCAATATATTTACGTTTCTCATTTCTAATAGTATAAATAATAAGGATTAAAACTACCCGAATAGCCATATCGGGCCCAACCTGAATAACCTGAGTCAAAACATCGCCAGTCTGCGAAAAAAGGAAATTTACCTTCGTGGATCATATTTTGAACACCATGCAATCTGCCCTCAGTATTATTACCCCAAAAATAAGCTTGGCCTTTATAAACCACACCTCCGAATAACACACCGCCCCTCATAAGATTAGTTTCAGTATAAGGATCATTTGTGTTGCCCTTATAACCAGGAGGAGCGGGAGTATCTCCATCATTATATTCGTTAGCTCCATTTGCATCTCCAGTTATCATACTTACACCCGC
>CAIYVS010000302.1 GCA_903929655.1 uncultured Bacteroidota bacterium
AAGCGCCTGCAATTGCAAAGAAAAGAGGCTTTAGATGCTATACTGAAAAACAACAAAGACAGGTACCAGGCATAATTTCTTTTTTTCGCAACATCTTCCCTGTAAACACCCTACAGATTTTCCTGTGTTCTTAATCATTTAAACTATTAATGTTATAATTTAGAGCATAACCTACATTATGCAGAAAAAGGCTTGCCCCATATATAGTCTTGGTATTACTGTGCAAAATGCATTAATATTATTCACCAAAACATATCCTGCTTCAGCATATAATTAAGATGCAAAAACAAATCTCAATATTCTGGTTCCGGCGCGATTTACGTTTGCACGACAACGCAGGCCTATACCATGCACTCCGTTCAGATCACACCGTCGTACCCATATTTATTTTCGATACCAACATACTCAACGACCTGGAAGAAAAAGCAGATAAACGCCTCCAATTCATACACCATGCTCTGCAAAATATACAACAACAATTACAAACCCTGGGCAGCACCTTGCATGTTCTCATCGGTAAACCATTGGATGTTTTCAAAAAGCTACAGCATACCTACTCTATAAACGCCGTCTTCACCAACCACGATTATGAACCCTATGCCATAAAAAGAGACAATGAAATCAACACATTTCTCCATCAACATCATATCAGTTTCCACACCTTTAAAGACCAGGTCATTTTCGAAAAAAATGAGATCCTTAAAGATAACGGACAACCCTATACCGTCTATACCCCATACAGCCGCCGCTGGAAAGAAAAATTAAACGATTTCTATATCACCTCATACCCGGTAGAAAAATATTTTAATCATTTCCACCCGCAAGCCACCATCAATATCCCAAGCCTGGAAGAAATAGGATTTAAAGAAACAGGAACACAGTTTACCGCCCCTGTTTTGAATGAATCGATCGCGCTTAACTATGACAAAACACGCGATTTTCCTTCCATCGCAGGCACCACAAGACTCAGTGCGCATCTTCGCTTTGGCACAATAAGCATTCGTCATTTGCTAAAACAAAGCAAAGAATTAAATGGCACGCTCCTCAACGAATTGATTTGGCGTGAATTCTACCAAATGATCCTCTGGCATTACCCCCATGTGGTTTCAGGCTCATTCAAAAAAGAATACGACAATATTCAATGGCGCAACAACGAAAAAGAATTTCAATCCTGGAGCGCAGGACAAACCGGCTATCCCATAGTAGACGCAGGCATGCGGGAACTTAATGAAACCGGTTTCATGCACAACCGCGTTCGGATGATAACAGCCAGCTTTCTCACCAAACACTTGCTTATAGACTGGCGCCGGGGAGAAGCTCACTTTGCAGCAAAACTGCTCGATTACGATCTCGCCTCCAACAATGGCGGCTGGCAATGGGCCGCTGGTTGTGGCTGCGATGCAGCACCATACTTCCGCATATTCAACCCCTATCTGCAAACACAAAAGTTTGATCCTCAATACATTTATATTAAGAAATGGGTACCAGAATTTCAGGAACTCACATATCCATTACCAATTATAGAACACAATATAGCCAGGGCAAGGTGTCTGCAAGTCTTTAAGTCCGCATTAAAATCTTAAATTCGTACTGCCTTTATTGCTGTTATAAATTTTCGCATTACATGAATCAAAGAAAATTTCTTTTATTAAAAAATTCCGTAGAAACATTTATTGCCTCCATGCCCCTCACCATGCAGGCCGGACAGTTAAAAGAATTAGATGATCTCCTGGGCCTCATCTTAAATTATATCGATCATAACAATGAAGCCCTTTTTTTAGCATTATATCTTAAAGCAGTCCGCGATCACTACGAACCCCAAAGCAATTCATACGGGCACATATACCTTCAGAAATACGAGATACCCCAAATAGAACTGTTCGATATTTTACTCAATAAATTTCCTTTCGTACTAAGCGGCCACGCCCTCGTAAACAATAAAATAAAAGAACTGCTCTCTTCTGCAGAGTATGCGCTACTCATAGATGTAGGTACAGGCAGGGGCATTCAGATGTCCCGCCTCCTGGAAAGCCTCACAGAAAACTCCAACTTAAAAGAACTCACAATAATCGGCATAGAACCATTTGAAGACGCCATAAAATATGCCGCAGAACTAATTGAAAAAACTGGAGCAGATCTGCCCTTTAAAGTAAAATTTGTGCCGCTGCACTCACTCGTCGAAAAACTGGATAAAACCACGCTCATCAAAACATTTCCCAAAACCTCTCAAAAACCTATTGTCAACGCAGCCTTTGTAATACACCACCTCCGCACCGAAGAAGAACGAAACACATTCTTCTCCTTGATGCATGATATATCCGCCGATGCAATTTTACTCACAGAGCCCCATTCAGATCATATGGAACCTGCCTGGAAAAAACGAGCCACAAATGCCTACAAACATTATGGGGCCCTCTATGCCTTAATTGACAAACTTGACATCGGGACAAAAGAAAAAAATGGCTTAAAAATGTTCTTTGGCCGCGAGATAGATGATGTTGTAGGCAACCCCGAACATCAACGCTACGAACGTCATGAACCCACAGAAAAATGGTTATCCTACCTTAAAAACAATCATTTTAAATCACAGAAACCCGCAAAAGAAATTACCACCTCTTTAATAGCGGCACCCGTAAATTGCAGCTATGACAATGCCGGGTGCTGGCGCATGGGCTACAATGGCGTAGATATATTATCAGCCATCTATGCAGTACCTTCAAAAGATTAGAGCCTGTCCGTCAGTTCTATAATTTTATTATAAAGGTCCGTAGCCTCAAATGGTTTGGAGATATAACCATTCATCCCTATCGCAAAACACTTATCCGATTCTCCGCTTATTGCATCAGCAGTCATGGCCACGATCGGCACACTCTTTTTCAATACCTTCCTGATGTATACAGTTGCTGTATAGCCATCCATTTCAGGCATTTGCAGGTCCATCAATACAATATCAAAATCCTCCACGGCAAGTTTATCTACAGCCAGCTGCCCGTTACCCACCACCACCACATGCGCATTTTGTTTCATCAGGGTTTTCTGCACCACCTTCTGGTTGATAAGATTATCTTCCGCTACAAGTACTCTTACATCTTTTAGCATATTCTCTTGTTCTCTTTTATCTTTTATTTCATGGTTCGTATCAGATGCTGTTTCTATCACCGTATAAGGTATCTGCACCGTAAATACAGAACCCTTGCCCATTTCGCTCTTCACCGACACTGATCCGTTTTGCAACTCTACCAGCTGTTTCACAATAGCCAGTCCCAAACCTGTGCCCCCGTATATCCTCGATATATTGGTATCAGTCTGCGTATAACTTTCAAAAATATTCCCCAGTTTATCATTCGGAATACCAATACCCGTATCTATAACATCAATATTCAGCATCACCTGCTTACCCCTGCGCGATGCAGGATAAACCTTTACCTCCACCGATCCCGACTCCGTAAATTTTACAGCATTACCCACAAGATTAATGATAACCTGTTGCAAACGCAAAGGATCACCAACCAGGTTCTCAGGCACAGAAGTATCCACAAAACACTTCAGGGGCAGCTTCTTCTCATTCGCCCTGAACAGCAAAGGATACATAGCCTTCTTAATAGCCTGCCTTGGTTTAAACTCAGTTGATTCCAAATGAAACTTTCCGGACTTGATCTTGGAAAAATCCAGCAGGTCATTAATAATAGCCAGCAGGTTTTTTGCAGATTCCTGTATAGCCTCCATAAACTCTGTTTGTTCAGAATTTAAATTGCTGCTCATTAACAGGTTGCTCATACCCAAGATGCCGTTCATCGGCGTGCGTATCTCATGGCTCATATTAGCCATAAATATTTCCTGTGCCTCCTTAGCCTGTTCAGCTTCTTTCTTCGCCTCCAGCATCAGGCGCTCCGATTTTTTCAGGCTGCTCACATCAGTCGAGAAATTGCAGATATACTCTATATCCCCATTCTTATCAAAGATCGGGAACTTCATCAGGTAATAATTAGTAGTCTTCCCGTTCCTGTGAAAGTATTCATCCTCAAACGCTACCATTTGCTTTTCTTCTATCACCTTCCGGTCATACTCTTCATACAACTTATTTTTCTCCTCCCTGTTATTCAGCCTCGGCGACACAGGCGAATCCTGACCGCTGGCCAAACCCGCAAGATTCTTCATCCTGCTATTCGTCAGCACGATCTCACCCTTCAGGTTTTTCAGGTATATAATAACCGGGCAATAATCAATAATAGTCTGTAATAACTGCTGTTGTAATTTCCTGGCATGCTCCGTACGTTCCAGCTCCAGCTGCATCTTCTTCTCATTATCAATATCCCACATCATCAGCTGCAATTGCCGCACATCCCCATCATCATCTTTAACAGGATACATCCTGCACGATATCCATTTGCTGTTACCATCTTTAGTCAAAATCTGCAATTGCAGCGTTTCCTCATGCTCATTGCCCTCTGGTATACCCATAATAGCACCCGAGATTTCTCCCCTGAATTCTTCAGGTATATATTTTATAAGATCTGCTCCTACAAGTTCTTCAGGCAAATAACCATACAACCTTTCCGCATTTTTACTGATGAACTTTATAATACCATCCGTATTAATAACAATGCTGCACACACCCGATCCTTCCACAATATGCCGGTATGTTTGTTCAAGCATCGTGCTCTCATATCGTACCTTGATATCCTTACGCAACTTCTTAATTACATTCAGAATACTTATGATCAATATGCAGCCTAAAATAAAAGACGATATACTCGGCAGGAATAGTAAAAATGTATTGCTGATAATCGTTGGATTAAAATACAGCACAATAGCACGCACTAAAGGTGCACAAGTAGTTATTATAAGAAAAATAAAAATAAAAATGACTTGCCTGCGGATGCTCATATTCTCTTACCTAAAAATATATAATCTCAACGTGTAAACAAATATAGTAATAATAAATCCTCCGTCAATTAAGTTTTTGCTGGATAAACTGTTGATAAACCACCACTACTCCCATCTCTCACCCTAAAACAAAATGCTGCCCTGCATCAGAAAGGCAGCAAAACCACCTGTCTGTATATGCTATGAAAAAACCTCACTCTAAAAATCACTACATACCAGGCTAGCCATCATATCAACAACACAAATATCAATCATCCAGTATTTTACAGAATATATTTTCACTATATTAACCCTAACTTTAAGTTTGCTTAAGCACAAATTAACGGCCTATGGACTACACAACAATGCTCGCAGCCATCAAAAAATACCTGGAAAAACGCTACAGCTACGAGATCATCAACAACCTTCGCAAAGGCAAACACTTTATTGCAGAGCGAAAGGACCTCCGCGCAATACTGCCCCAAATAAATGAAGATATACTCGAAATACTCCTCGAAAAAATGTCCGAAGACGGCTACATATCAAAAGATGACGGGCACACAATTACATTCTCACTGCCTTTTATTTTTCAATAAAGACAACAACTTGTACTTGCCCCTTAACTGCATATAAATTTCTGTAAAATACCGCGATGACAATCGCTCTCTCAGGCCCCCGCCCATTTTTTGAACCCGGAGTGACACATAATTTCTTACAGCCCCTACATTCATAAAAACACTTTTCTTAGCCTTCCTTTTCTTTGTTTCTTTTGCATGCGCAAGAAAAGTGATCATCATATCGTGCTTCTGTTGTCTCCTGTTCATAGTAATATTAAATTTAAGTTACGCATTTTTTTCGGATAAAGATTCATTTGTCTTCTATTTAATTTTTCTTTTACAATTTTATGCAGCTGTTTTGCACAATTCAATAAAGAAAATTTCATCCTGCACCACCTCTACGCCTATCTCCCTCAACCTCGGCGCCACCATTTCCTTATGCCTGTCCGCAAGCAGCAAGTCCTTCGCCGGCTCCTCCGTTCTCCTCACATAATCCGGCAACTGCTCCTTCAGTTTCTCCAGCACCAGCTTCCAGTTCACACCCCTAAGTGTTTTCAGCTTCGGCGTTCCCAGCCTGTAACCCACCGTCCCATACAGCGTACTCAAACTTCTCCGCTTACAGAACAAAGAATTCTTTTGCTCCTTGCAATACGTCTGTATCAGCTCCATCATACACCGCTTTTGTTCTCCCAGGTAAGCCAGCTCGCCCCTGTACCGCTCCCGTATCTGCTGCATTTCAGTCTCAATAATTTGCATCAGCTCACTTTCACGCAATGCCGCCTTTGCATACCCGGCCATAGCATCCTCAAACTCCTGCGCACTAATGGCCTCAACTACTTTTTTACTTATTCTCATGGTTAAAGAGTTTTATTAAAATTTTATAGGGACTGTTTCATTAGGATTCATCGCTAATCTCATACCAACCCGACCTTTACATCGCATTGCCTTTTTCGAATGGTTGTTGGTCGCTTGGCCAACAACACATATTTTAGGCCTTCACTTCCAATTGCCTCTTTCCAAAATAAGGACAACAACTCGCGATGGGATTCCCCCCTTAGCTAAAGCCTTGTGCGAAAGCGAAGGGGGAGAGGGGGATGTTAACATCATCTCATACCTCAGGCACTCAGCACACTCATTTTTTGAAAGATCGAATCCACCACCACCTGTGCATACTTATGCCTTCGCAAGTCCAGCATATTCCACAACTGGAAAAACGCCTCCGCCTCCGTGCCCGATAATCTCAGCACATACTTTTCCTGTCTTTTCTGCAGCATCCTTTGCAATTTGTAGTGCAACTCCTGCATATACTCATGCAGCAACCTTTCATGTTCATTACGCGGCACAAACAACTCCTTCACCTCATCGCAAACACCATACAGCACCTCCGCCCTTTCATAACTTATTTTCAGCGCTATTGTTCTTTTATCCATTGGTTGATCATTTTTATAACATGGTTATATTTAGTAGTAAACACAAGATCATTCGTCTCCAGCAGCTTGTTCGCCCTGCTTACAGCATTTATCACAGAAGTATGGTCCTGTCCCCCAAACAACTCCGCTATCTGTGTCAACCTGATATCCGGGAAATATCTCCTCAGCAATAAAGCCCCCAGGAAACGCAGCTCCACCACCTCCCTCGGCCTACCCTTCATCCTGAAACTATCAACGCTCATATTCAGGCTCGTTGCAATAATATGCAGCATCTGCTTCGGCGTCTTCTTCGTGCTCTCACTGGGGCACAATACTATCGTAAAGCGCATCCCCGTTTTTACCTTTATCTGCTGCTCAGCCACACGTGCTATATGTCTTGCAGTGGCTATCTGTGCTGTTGCTGTACTCATGTTATTAAGGTTTTTAAATTTTTTATAAAATATTTTTTCTCTTACGCAGCCAGGCTATCCTGCATATCCCCCTGCAATCTTATCTCCTGTATCAAACCCGCAATAGGATGCAAACTATTTTTACACTGCTCCTTTATATACCCAATCCTGTTCTCATCCTTCACATCATTCGCCAGGCAAATCAGCTCCGCATCATTCGGCCCCACCTGCCCCAGGCTCACAAAACGCCTCCCTATCATCTTATACACCGTTTCAAAACCCTCCTTATTCTGCTGCACACCCTCCACAATCCGCCTCCTCAAATCATCATTCCCCATTATCACCACCCCGCAAAGCCCCATCAGGCAATCCGTCAGCGATATCACAAAATGCAGCACCCTATCCTTCAGTTTATGCGCATCATCTATAATCAGCAAAGGCTCATCCTGCCTGCTCATATTATCACACACCAGCTGCATCATCCCCGGCACCTTATCCGGCACATCATCCGCAAAATTTTTCGCCAGCTCACTAATAAAACTCTTCCTGTTATGCCCCTCCGTACACGCCATATAATACGTGTTCGCATGTTCCCTGCAATACATCCTTGCAGAAAAAGTTTTTCCCAGCCCCCTCTCTATCGCAATACCATACACCATCGCATAATGCTTCGCATCCGCAAACAAGATCCGCAACAACATATAAGTACTCGTGTCCGCAGCATGCCACTCGCCGCAATAAAAACCCACCTGCCTCGCCAGCAAAAGCCACACAGCATCACCCACCGCATCCAGCTCATAATTCCTCAGCTTCGTGATCATACTGCTGCTCACACCCTCCAGGCTCCTGGCCGCAAGCCCCTGGCTTGCAAAACTGCTCACATACCGTAGCAGCGCCTCCCTGATTTGTAATTTCTGTTCCTGTATCATAACATTTCGTTTTAGTCCATTTCATCATTTGCTCGCCTCATTTTTTTATCCCATGGTTCGGGGTCTTAGACAAAAATTTTGGCACAAATAAAAAATTTTATTAGTTTTGATGTCAAATAACTTGTAATTTTGACACAAATTTATTCCAATTTTTTTGACATAAACAATTTTTGTGGAAAAAATTTAAAAAATAAATCAAGATGTATCTCGCAGCCAATCTGAAATTTTTAAGAAAGAAATTCGGCAAAACACAAGACAGTCTTAGCACAGAGCTAAACATAGGCCGCACCACAATCGCCAATTACGAGTCCGGAGTCTCCGAACCAAATGTGGACACCTTATTAACATTTTCCAATTTTTTTGGCATTTCAGTCGATCACCTACTGTCATTAAACTTGGAAAAAGAACTCCCGCATACCAAATTAATAGATATATCATCCCTCAAAAACAGGGATACCAATACAGGCACACCCGGCCCTAAAGACCAGATGCCCCGCGTCATAACAGTAGACCGTGAAGGCAACGATAATATTATATACGTACCCGTAAAAGCCAGGGCAGGCTACCTCTCCGGCTACGGCGACCCCGAATTCATAGAAACCCTACCCACATTCCGCCTCCCCGGCCTCAACAACGCCACCTTCCGCATGTTCGAAGTCGACGGCCCCTCCATGGCACCCAACGTGCTCAATGGAGACCGCATCATAGGCGAGTGGATAGACAGCCTCGATAAAATACGCGACAACCGCGTACACGTCATAGTGCACAAAGGCGGCGTAGCCGTAAAACGAATAATAAACCGCATAAAAGAAAGAGGAAAACTCTACCTCAAATCAGACACCATAGCACACCGTCACGAATTCCCCACCATAGAAATAGACCCCGAAGACATAAAAGAAATATGGTACGGCCGCCTCAAGATCAGCTCCGACTTCACCGAACCCGCCGAAGTCTACCACCGCCTCGCCGATTTGGAAGTGGATGTGATGGATATGAAGAGGATGTTGAAGGAGAAGGAGTAAAATCAAGGCGTCATTTCGACGAAAGGAGAAATCTCCTGAAAACCTGCAATCAGTCCAATAGAAATCCTACACCCCCGACATTGTCATGGTGGGCACAGACCCGCCATCTCCAAAGCCGAAGCGATTGTCAGCCTGAGCCTGTCGAAGGCCTGCTGAATACCCGCAATCAGCTAATTCCCCTCTTGAGAGGTGAACGCAAGAGAACGAGCGTAGCTCAAGGGGTGTGTTTTGTCATGGCGCGGAGTGATGGCCAAGCCTTGTGCCTAGTCACGACAAAGCAATCTCGCGACAACATGAAAAAATTCCCCCTTTAGCG
>CAIYVS010000303.1 GCA_903929655.1 uncultured Bacteroidota bacterium
ATCAGAAAAGTAAAAATCTATAAAATCCCCCTGTCCGACACTAGACTAAAGGCGATGACGGCATGAGCAAACTATTCAGTTTAATAATAACATGTCTGTTTATGAAAATGAAGATTTCTACCAAACTACTGGTATTGCACAAAAACTAAGATTAAATAGTTTGCAATCACCTGATGAAATAAGAAAAGTAATAAGCTACGGGATTAAACAGATATTGCGCTCAAATTCTTTAATTCGCAAGCGAGCTATCGATTGGTATTTTGAAGAAATACCGGATAAGATAAAAACTGAAAAAGCTTCACAATTAATTAGTATAGTATGGAATGGGATGCGTTTGCTCCCATATGATAATGATGATATCAGTGAAGCATGTGGAAATACCATGTACCTGTATATGCAAAGTAGTGAAGAAATACCTGATAGAAATGAACAATTAGAAATATTTTCAAACTTATATGGGGGCAGTATGCGAGTGGGATTTGCAAATGAAGATAAAACAGGCTCCTATGGTTATGCGAGTTTTCAAAGTATCAGCAATGCATTAGAAATTGATATTTTAAACTTAGTAAAAGATGAATTCAAAGAAATTGCTTCAAATACGCGTGATATGTTTAAAATCATTTACAATCCGAAAATAATGTTTGAATTTAATAAATTCAAAAGCTTTTTTGCAAAGGAAGTAATTCCGTCCCAAGTAGCATGGGATCAACGTCTTATTGTTTTTAATCCTTCGAAGTTGACAACTTTTGGGATACCATAGCCTTATCAAAAATAAACGGAGTCTCTCACGTTTTTAAAAACAAAGCATTAATTTCTTTAATAGTCAATGGGTTTCCCAACTCGTTTTTTTTGCAATGAGGGTGCTCCCCAAGAAAATCACCCCTCAAAATACTGCCCCAGCTCCCCTTCAAAATATTGCAGCGCATTCCGCATAGGTAGCGGCAAGCCCCCGCCCAGTGCACACAAAGAGCCTATCTCCATAGTGGTGATAAGGTCTTTGAATAAGGTCCTGTCCATTTTATAATCACTCGTCATGGCCTTGTTCACCATTTCGTAACCACGGGTAGAGCCCAGCCTGCAGGGGAAACATTTTCCGCAGCTTTCATGGGCGGTGAACTGGAACAAGTGTTCTATATATTTTATGATCGGGAAATCCTGTGGCAGGCATACAACAGATGCATGGCCCAAAAGAAATCCGTTTTGAGAAAAAGATTCGAAATCAACACTAAGGTCTTTTATTTTATCTACCGGTACCAAGCCACCCAATGGGCCGCCTATATGCATGGCTTTTATGTCGGTTCTGAATCCGCCACCCAGTTCGTTCACCAGAACAGATAGCGGTGTGCCCATATCTACCTCATAAATGCCGGGTTTATTAAAAAAGCCATCCAGCGAAGCCAGTTTGGTGCCTGTAGATTTTCCTCTGCCAATTGCAGCAAATGCAGCCCCCCCGTTTTTCACCACCCAAGGGATACATGCAAGTGTCTCCACATTATTTACCACAGTTGGTTTGTTAAACAAACCCTGTTGTGTAGGGTAGGGTGGGCGCACCCTTACTTCCGGCCTCTGTCCTTCAATAGAAGAAAGCAAAGCAGTTTCTTCCCCGCATATATACGCACCTTGCGCTTTAATGATCTTAAAATCAAAATCGAAATCAGTGCCTAAAATATGTTCACCCAGCAATTGTTTCGCACGTATATCATCAATAGCCTGCTGTGTTATTTCAATAGACTCCGGATACTCAGCGCGTATATAAACCACACCCCTGTTGGCCCCCATAATATAGCCCGCTATCATCATACCCAGCAAAACAGAGTGGGGCTGATGCTCCAGCAGATAACGGTCGCTATAAGCGCCGGGGTCTCCCTCATCAGCATTGCAAACAATAAATTTCTGTTTGCCCGGCGTATTCTTGCATGATTCCAGTTTAAAAGCAATCGGGAAACCCGCGCCACCACGACCTCTCAGCCCCGACGTTTTCAGTTCTGCAAGTAATTCATCAGGAGTTTTGTTTAATGCAATGCCTAGTATTTGGTAATATGTATCTATGCCTGGGAATTCATTGATCAAAACAGGAGTGCCATAAGAAGCCACATTATATTTATCAACTACTACAGCCTTCTCATTTTTTATTTTTCCGATCTCATCAATGGCAGTGCCCGAATAGTTTGTGCCGTTTACCCCACCTACATTAAAAGAGCTGTTCTCATGGCATCTGCCCAGGCAACACATCTCACCTATCTCATCGGCAGCAAAATGTTTCAGTAATTTTTCCTTCAGCACATCCTGTGTGCCGGCACTCAGGCATGAACTTCCATTACATACATATACTTTCTTCCCCTGGTTCTCTGGTCTCAAAAAATCATAAAAAGTAGCAGTGCCATACACATTGGCTGTTCCCATCAGGAAATCATTCGCCAGCTTTTCAACATCGTTTTTTTCTACTTTTCCGGTAGCAGCAGATGCAATACCCAATTCTTCAAAAAGATTCTCCCTAAGTCCTTTCCTGCCAGATAATTCGCCTAAGTTTTTCGACATACAAAATATAATTTACGGACGCATTATCTTGCATGATAATTACGTTTAATGTATTTATTAAGATTCAATTCCAAATTTAGCTAATATTTGTGTAAAAGTGAGGGTTGTTAAGGGCTTTTTTGAGTTGGGAGGACCCATTTTATTTGTTTTGATATTCCCTTATCCTTTCCTGTAGCTCATGGGCATAGGCTGGGTTGCTAAGTATATATTCGGTATCATCAGCCGGCTGTATCGTTATTTCTACCACTTTATGGGGAAACATTTTCTTGATCCCATCTACAATATCAATCGTAAGCATATCCGTATTAATTCTTATAGTCGTCTCCATATCACTACTTTTTGTAAAGTTGCATTTTTATTAAATACAAAAAAGGCCACCCGAGGGCAGCCTTTAAAATAGGATATCTATTACATTGTCAACCTATCCCACATTGAGTAATTGAGCCATTATGCAATTGAGCAATTAAGATAATCCTTCAATCTCCCCGTTCACCAGTTTTATATGCATCGCCTGTGGATCTTTAGGCAATCCCGGCATACGCATAATCTCTCCTGCAACAGCCACAATAAAACCTGCTCCTGCATTTATAACCAGGTCGCGGATATGAATTGTAAAGCCTTCCGGTGCATTTACTTTCTTTTCGTCGTCGCTGAATGAATATTGTGTCTTGGCAATACAGATAGGCAACTTACCCCAGCCCAATGCTTCAAATTGTTTTGCTTTAGTACTGGCAGGCGCACTATAAGTAACATGCGCGGCACGGTATATTTTAGTACAAATCTTTTCTATTTTGGTGCGGATAGGATCTTCAAGATCATAAGTGAAATTGATGTCCTTAGATGGATTGTTTTCTATCACGTCCACCACTTTTTGTGCCAGTTCAGCAGCGCCTTCGCCACCTTTTGTAAAACCGTTATTAATGGCAAATACCACACCCTCTTTCTCGCACCATTCGGTCATATAGTTCAGTTCCTCTTCCGTATCAAAATGGAATTTATTAAGGCCTACGATCACGCTTTGCCCGAAATTTTTCATGTTCTGCACATGCCTTTGCAGGTTAGGAAGGCCAGCTATCAGTGCCTGCAGGTTGGGTTTCGATATCTCCGCAGCGGGCACACCGCCATGCAGTTTCAGTGCCTGCGTAGTAACAACTATAATAGTAGCCTTTGGCCTCAGTCCGGACAAACGGCATTTAATATCCAGGAATTTTTCAGCCCCCAGGTCACTTCCGAAACCAGATTCCGTAACCACATAATCATTACAACTCAAAGCCATCTTCGTAGCCAAAATAGAATTGCAACCATGTGCAATATTTGCGAACGGTCCCCCATGCACAAATGCCGGTGTGTTCTCTGTAGTCTGCACCAGGTTGGGCAGAATAGCATCTTTCAGCAATACCGTTATCGCCTCGGCAATGCCCAGGTCTTTCACTGTAAAAGGAGTCTTGTCAAATTTATAACCCAACACTATATGCTCAATTCTTCTCTGCAAATCATCCGCATCACTCGATAAACAGAACAGCGCCATGATCTCTGATGCAGGTGTAATATCAAAGCCCATCTCAGTAGGAATACCATTGGCAGAGCCGCCAAGGCCGCTCACCATATTCCTCAGGCTGCGGTCATTTACATCCAGCACACGTCTCCATACAGTTTTGTCCAAAGCCTTATCAGTGCCACGGTTCTGGTATTGGTAATTGTCCAGTAAAGCAGCAATCATATTATTAGCACAGGTTATCGCATGAAAATCACCAGTAAAATGTAGGTTAATATCCTCCATAGGCAATACTTGCGAATAACCACCGCCAGCAGCGCCACCCTTCATACCAAAGCAAGGTCCCAGGCTGGGCTCACGCAATGCCACAGCAGCCTTCTTACCAATATAATTTAAACCTAATGAAGTTGCCACACTCGTCACCGTTTTGCCCACACCCGCTTTATTAGGCGTAATAGCAGTTACCAGTATCAGCTTGCTATTCTTTATTTTTTCTTCGTTAAGATAACTAAGCGGCACCTTGGCCTTGTTTCTTCCGTAAGGAATAATATCATCAGGATTAATGCCCAGTTTTTCGGCAATTTCAAATATCGGCTTCAGCTTTGTAGCCCTTGAGATTTCAATATCAGAAAGCATAATATAGATACATGCCTTTTTATTTTAAGGCTACGCAAGAAAGCGAAAATTGGGGATATTGTCAAATGATAGTGGTCAGGGCTAATATCTATATAGTTTTTTAAGACTTGATATAAGAATATCACCTTTAATATGGTAATTGCACATAAGTTATATAATGTATTTTTATATTACATAATGTTTGTCTGATTTTCCTGAATAGGGTACATTGCTTCAAGCTCATCCTTTCCAGCAATTTCTTCCTTATACGTATATACCCATTATGAGCAATTACGTCCTCCTTCAGGGCCCCACGCATACTTGTTATGAACAATTATCCATAAATGCCCCTCCTTGTTATAAAGAAACTATGCCAATAATACCTGCTATAAACTTCTTTAAATTTTCTTTCTGCACACA
>CAIYVS010000304.1 GCA_903929655.1 uncultured Bacteroidota bacterium
AAGACTTTGGGATAATGAAAAAAATATGTTGATTAACTCGGATATTACCAAATATGATAAAATACACAACTTATATAGTTATGTATTTGTTTATACTTTCAATAAACCGGGTTTGTATTACTATTGTCCCAAAATACAATTGTTTGACAGTTTATCTAACAAAGTAGTTATCCTGGATTCTATCTTGATGCCAATTTGGGTTAAATAGCTTGGAAATTTTCGTATGATCAATATTGCAGGGTACAATACAATATCGGGCAATAAGTAAGCGATAATAAGGAATATTATAACGGAAAATTGTTTGTGGAGTAATTTTTTGCTAAATCCCCGATTGAGACAATTATCACAGCTCCCTGAAATATATTTGCCTCATCTTTGCAATGCAAAATATGAGCATCTCTACATTCAGGGCATTCAGGAATTCTAATTACCGCCTGTTTTTCGCAGGTCAGTCTATCTCACAGATCGGCACCTGGATGCAGCGCACTGCTGTGAGCTGGCTGGTTTATAGCATGACACATTCGGCCTTCATGCTGGGCCTCACTATTTTCGCCTCACAGTTTCCCTCATTCCTTTTTTCTTTACCGGGTGGTATAGCTGCGGACAGGTATAGCCGCTATAAACTATTGCTCATTACCCAGGTAGCCTCCATGATACAGGCAGTACTGATGGCCATACTCTCATTCAGCAACAATTACAAGGTTTGGGAAATACTCACACTCAGCGTGTTGCTCGGGCTCATCAATGCCTATGATGTACCAGCAAGACAACCACTGGTTCATGAAATGATAACTGACAAAGCAGACCTGCCCAATGCGCTTGCACTCAACTCTTCTATGGTAAATCTGGCCAGGTTAATTGGCCCCGCATTATCAGGTATTGTATTGGTAAAATTTGGTGCGGGTATTTGTTTCGGTCTTAATGCACTGAGCTTTGTTGCGGTTATTACTTCTCTTTTATTAATGAAATTGCCTGCACATGTCCCGAATGCAATAAAGAAGAAAATGACATCAGAACTTGTTGAAGGTTTCGTGTACCTGAAAAACACATCTTCTATAAGCATCATTATGCTCATGCTTGCCCTTACAAGCCTGCTGGTATTGCCATACAATACCCTCCTGCCGGTTTTTGCCAAAGTGATCTTTAACGGAGACGCAGCCACTTATGGCTATATCAACAGCTTCATCGGTTTGGGCGCTGTAATCGGCTCTATATTCCTGGCATCCTTAAAGCCGGGAACCGATCTTAAAATTGTGCTCCTGGCCAATACCATTATTTTCGGCATCAGCCTCTTGTTTTTTTCGCATCTTACTTATTTCCCGCTGGCCATGCTGTTTGCCGTATTGTCTGGCTTTGGAATGATGTCTCAAACCACCATCATCATGACCCTTATACAAATTCATTCAGATAAAAAAATGAGGGGCAGGGTAATGAGTTATGTAGCCATGGCTTATTTCGGCATGTTGCCTTTGGGCAGCCTGCTTATTGGTACAGTTTCCCAGCAAACAGGTGCCCCCAATGCCATACTCTGCCAGGGCATAGTAGCGCTTATGATCGCTGCTGTATTTTCAAAATACCTGAGAAAGGATAAACTGGATAAAAAGAATGCAGTGCAAATAAAGGAAGAAGAAGACATAGTATTGGAAGAAATATAAAATCACATATTCATCATAAAAAAAATAAAGAAATGGAACAAAACACACAAAACACTGCCCTCCTGGTAATGGATATGCAGGCAGGAATATTTAGCAGGCTTCCCGGCGCCGAACCTGTTATTGCCAACGTAGCAAAAGCAATAGCACATGCCCGTAACAATAAGATACCCGTTATCTATGTGGTAGTGGGTTTCAGGCAGGGCGGGCCGGAAATAAGTATGAACAATAAAAGTTTTTCTGCAAGCAAAGAAAGGTTTGTCGGTGTAGATATGAATGAATTTATGAAAGTGCATCCCGGCCTCGCACCACAGGCAGATGAAGTGACCGTTATCAAACGCCGCATCAGCGCATTTAGCGGCAGCGACCTTGAAGTGATCTTAAGAGCATTCAATATTCAGCATATGGTACTTAGCGGCTTTTCTACAAGTGGTGTGGTATTATCAACCACACGTGAAGCTGCAGACAAAGATTATCGCATCAGCATATTATCCGATTGCTGTGCAGATGCAGATGAAGAAGTGCACAGCGTACTCACTACTAAAGTTTTTCCGCGCCAGGCAGATGTAATGACTGTAGAAGAGTGGAGCAAAATGTAGCAATTTCAAAACCGGGTCTTGTTTTCGGATTTAGGGATTTATTAACCCTTACAAAAGTTAATATAATTACCTTTACCTCCTGGTTTGCAGACTTATTTTAAAATAAATTTGCAAACCAGGCTTAAAAAGCATAAATAAATAAAAATGAAAGCTACACTTAAAACAAACAAAGGAGATATAGTCATCGATTTCTTTGACAAGCAAACACCCAATACTGTTGCCAATTTCATAAAGCTGGCAAAATCCGGGTTCTATGATGGCGTTAAATTTCACAGGGTCATCAAAGGCTTCATGATACAGGGCGGAGACCCACTAACTAAGGAAGACTCAAAAATGGCTATGTGGGGCACAGGCGGACCAGGCTACAAATTTGACGATGAAATTACAGCAGGTAACAGCAATGCCACAGGCACTATCTCTATGGCTAATGCCGGGAGGAATACGAACGGCTCCCAGTTTTTCATCAACCTCAACGATAATCATTTCCTTAATTCAAAACATACCGTATTTGGCCAGGTAATTTCAGGTATGGAAATCGCCCGTGCTATCGAAACAGCCCCCACCGGTGCAGGAGACCGCCCGATGGAGCATGTGGTTATTAATAGCGTTGTGGTTGAGGAATAATTTAAAAATAGTTAAAAAAGTATGTCATGCAAGATTCTTGAAGATGGGCTCCTTGCGTGACATACTTTTAAAAAAATAAACCAACACTATTCTTTCACTGCCTTTATATGGTCGTGAACACCATCAACACAAATATCTACCAAATAAATGCCTCTTGGGAAAGAAAGTATATTGATCTTATCCGGATGTGCTTGCTGATACAATACTCTTCCGGCCATATCGCTCACAGTAACAGTATAGCTTTGAGGCTTGTTTTTTAAAAAATTAATATTCCAACTGTCGGTACCGGGATTAGGATAGAGCTGTACTATATTGGCAACAGAAGGAATTTGGGGAACAGCAAGGGATTTTTGGGGCAAATCACATTCCCATAAACCCCTGCCATAAGTGGCTGCCCTTATTTTATAATTGGTGTAATTAATATCAATATCATCAACAATTACATTAGGCAGCCCTGTGCTGTATTTTGCCCATGTGTTTTGTGAGGAATCCATATAATATAAGCCCATGTCGGTGCCAACGAATAAGGCACCTTTTGTGCTGCTATCTACCGCTATACAATTGGCAGGGATGTTGGGCAGGTTATAACTTATATTGGTCCAGGTAGTGCCCCCGGTATTGCTTACATAAACTTTATCTCCTGCCTGGTAACCCGACATGGTTACAAATACCCGCATCTGGTTCTTAAAGTCAACAGTAACATGCGATATGGCAACACTGCTCACAGGCAGATTGCCAGTTACATTGGCCCAGGTATCGCCCCCATCTGTACTCTTCATAATACGTGCTTCATCTGCTGCATACAATAGGCGTGCGTTGGATGGCGCAACAGCCAGGCAGGTAACTCCGGGATGTTTCTGTGTTCCGTCAGTGAATGAATCAGCAGGCGTAAGATTTATAAAAGTATTTCCCTGGTCGTAAGATGCATAAACACCAAACATTCCGAAATAGATCGTGTCTGAACTATTGGGATTAAACACTACTGGCGCAGTCCAGGCAGCATAATTATTGCCGGGTATGCCCAGTGGCGAGAAGAAGGATCCCTGGCTTGTTGATAGGTAAAAATTCCCGTTCTGGTAAGCACCCACCTGTATCATATCATCTGTTGGGGCAATAGCGCATGCTTCGCCATCACCTCCTATTACAGCACTCCAGTTGGCACCATCATACATCAAAGTATTATTGTCCTGCAACCCGCACAGAATAAGATATGGATTCTGACGCGATGAACTTGTCCTGTATATCTGCGATATCACAAGCCCGTTACCCAGGTCATTCCATGTCAAACCATTATCTCCTGTTGCAAAAATCCCACCGTCATTACCACAGTAAAAAGTACTGGGGTTTTGAGGGTCAAATACAAGCACCCGGTTATCAGGATGTACATAACCATCGCCCATTGGCTGCCAGGTATTTCCCCCGTCGTTAGATTGCGCCATACTTACGCCCAGAACCATCAGCATATTCGTATCAACGGGTGATACAGCTATAGCCAGGTCATAATAATTCTGAAAATAAATACCTGATGAACTACCAATAGAATTAAAATTTTGTCCTCCGTCCTGTGACAATTGAATATTGCCAGTAGAATCCATTATCCATATATCTTTCGGAGCGGCAGGAGAAACTGCAATGGAAACCCTGTTCTGTATTGCTGAATTTAGAACCTGCCAGTTTGCCCCCCTGTTATAAGACACTAACAAAGCATTATCCTGTGATACATAGATCGTATCCGGTTGTCCCGGCCTGAAGATCATCTTAAACATATTGCCCGGATGAACATTGGTCCACGTCAGGCCCGCGTCAGCACTGCGGAATATACCCTGCCTGGTACTGGCAAGCAATACATTGGGATGCGTTGGGTGTATGAGTAATTGAGTTACCAGATTTTTGTCAGTTTGCAGATAACTGAAACCGGTTGTATTCCAGGTATTACCACTATCTGTACTCATCATGATCCCGGCCGTGTACAAGCCACCCCAAAAATTATGATACCCGTCCACTTCATAACCATAACCATCGCCTGTAGCAGCATAGATAGTATCCGGGTGAATAGGATTGATCGCAATGTCCGCAACACTCAGAGAGGGAAAATTGTCGCTGCTCGTCGCCCAGGTCTGCCCGTAATCATTGCTTCTCCATACACCACCGCAGGCCGCACCTATATAAATAATGCCTGAATTTTGCGGAGAAACGGAAATGCAGTTAACCCTACCTATACCATACCAGTTATTAGGTATTATCTGCGGGCCTATAACTTGCCAGGGGCCCGGGTTGCCCGTTGTTTTGAATGCCTGCTTTTTACTCAATTTTTTCTCTTCGTCATATGCCTTCAATACTGCGTCAACGGGAGGCAGCTTGCCGCTGGGATAAGAACGCAGTTCTGTCATATAATACCAACGGTTGAATTCAGCAAGCTCATCATCGCCTCCTTTTTTCAGTTTACTATCATCGTCCCTTGTTTTCAGCGATTGTAAAAAATGCTCCCTGATAGTATAAATATTATCAGCGCTTTCAGATTGCTCATCATTTACGGTATTCTTCACAGCACTCTGTCCCAGAAGCAGTTCTGAGCAAAGGCATAAAATGGCAACTAAACTAAAGGATTTCATAAGCCGGGGTATTTCAGATAAAGTTATTAAATAAATCTCTTATTTCGTATAAATCATATTATTGGGCTCTACATTCATATGCCGTACAAGTTTAGCACCTTTATTTCCTCTTTCCCGCTCTATTATTTAATTAAATTTGTACTTAAGGATCAAACAATATTTTAACACAAAACAAAATGATTGATTTTCAAAATCTTAAATCCCAGTTTTTGCTCAATCCCGAAATCACTTACCTGAACTTTGGTTCTTTCGGCGCCTGTCCCAAGCCTATTTTCCATAATTACCAGGAATGGCAACTATTATTAGAATCAGAACCTTGCCAATTTATTGCTGTTAACGGAATTACCTATTTAAAATCTTCGCGACAGGCGCTGGCCTCCTATATTAATTGCAATGCCGATGATGTTGTTTACGTCACCAACCCTACATACGCGATCAACATAATTGCCAAAAGCCTGAAACTGGAGGAAGGTGACGAAATTCTTTCTACCAATCTGGAGTATGGCGCTTTAGACCGCACCTGGAACTACTATTGCAAAAAAAGTAAAGCAAAATACATACGCCAGACAATTAATTTACCCGTTTCATCAAAAGAAGAAATAATAAAACAATTCTGGAAAGGTTATAATAGCAAAACCAAAGCAATCTTTATTTCCCACATCACAAGCAGCACAGCCCTACGATTACCTGTAGAAGAAATTTGCGAAATGGCCAAAGACAGAGGTTTGCTTACAATTATTGATGGGGCACACGTTCCGGGCCATATCCCCCTGGATTTAGCTACCTTTAAAGCCGATATTTATACAGGAGCCTGCCATAAATGGATGATGACACCAAAAGGATGTTCCTTTCTGTATATTAAAAATGAAATACAGGCTCAATTCGACCCGCTGATCATAAGCTGGGGATACGAAAGCGCTGCACCATCACACTCTCAATTTTTAGATTATCATCAAATGCAGGGCACCAGGGATTTCTCTGCTTTTCTCACAGTTCCAAAAGCTATTGAGTTTTTAAAAGAAAATAATTGGGACCAGGTTGCTGCCGCTTGCCGGGCACTTGCCAGGAGCAATTATAAAAGATTTTGCGACTTGCTGGGCACATCGCCCCTTTGCCCCCTTAACGATAATTTCCTGGGCCAGATATGCAGCGTACCCATTAACACAAATGAACCCGAAAAATTACAGCGCCACCTCTTCGAAAATTATAAAATTGAAGTACCTCTTATGCGCCTGGAAAACAAGACATTCCTTCGCTATTCAGTTCAGTGTTTTAATACCCAGGCAGACCTTGACAAATTATATAAGGCTTTGGAAGAGATCATTTCCGCAACAGACTTCATAAAAGTTTAGTTTTCAACCCATTCAACTACCTGTCCGCAGTAAACAATATGCTGTTATATACATCTGAAAATATAAAAGAGCTGTTCTTCTGTACGCTC
>CAIYVS010000305.1 GCA_903929655.1 uncultured Bacteroidota bacterium
CCTTTTTTGCCTTTTTGCCTTTCAACAAAAAAGTAAATAAGCGGAAGAACAATAACACTTGATATCAGGATCCAACTCAAACTCAAATTCATATATTAAAGTTACGAAATTATTTTATAATAATTCCGAAATAACATTTACGAGCTCGGTACGGGTAATTGGAACGCCTTTAATTTTATTGTAAGGTATTGCGTCAATCATGAATTGATCGCGAATGATCTTAACTAATTGACCGTTATTTATTTCAGGTATCAACACTTTTTTATATTTGGCCAGCATTTCGCCCAGGTTGCGGGGGAATGGGCGCAGATAGCGTAAATGGGCATGTGCCACAGACTTGCCCTGGGCCTGGAGGTCGAGTACTGCACTTTTTATTGCTCCGTAAGTGGAACCCCAGCCCAGTACCAGTATATCGCCGCTATCAGGACCGGAATCGAGGGTTTGTAAAGGAATGTAATTGGCAATCATGTCTACTTTTGCCTGACGAGTTTTTACCATGTGTTCATGGTTTTCGGCTTCGTAGGATATATTACCTGTAATATCTTCTTTTTCGAGGCCTCCTATGCGGTGTTCCAGACCAGCGGTGCCGGGTATAGCCCAGGGCCTGGCCAATTTTTCATCGCGTTTGTAAGGCATGAATTTAGGGTCTGTTTCGGCCCTTGCTGCCTGAAAAGAGACTTCAATGGGTGCCAGATCGGCTTCCTGTGGGTAACGCCATGGTTCGGCGCCATTTGCTATATAACCGTCGCTGAGGAATATAACGGGTGTCATATGCTGAACGGAAATGCGTGCGGCTTCGTATACTGCATCAAAACAGTCGCTGGGCATAGATGCGGATATTATTGGCATGGGGCATTCGCCATTTCTGCCATAATATGCCTGTAAGAGGTCGCTTTGCTCTGTTTTTGTAGGGAGGCCTGTGGAAGGGCCACCTCTTTGTATGTTTATAATTATGAGCGGTATTTCAAGCATTACTGCAAGGCCCATTGCTTCTGCTTTGAGTGCCATGCCGGGGCCGGAAGTGGTTGTTACGCCGAGGCTGCCGCCATATGAAGCGCCTATTGCCGATGTAATTGCGGCAATTTCATCTTCGGCTTGGAAGGTGCGGATGCCGAAATTTTTATATCGTGCTAATTCGTGCAGTATGTCGGATGCAGGTGTAATAGGGTATGAGCCCAAAAATAAGGGTAGGCCACTTTTTTGTGCTGCTGCTATAAGGCCATATGTGCAGGCTACATTGCCTGTGATGCTGCGGTAAGAACCTGCAGGGAGTTTTGCTTTTTCGACTATATAGCGTGCTGTGAATGCTTCGACAGTATCGCCATAGTTATAACCTGCCTGTAATGCTTTGAGGTTACTGTCTAAAATATCTTTCTTTTTGCCGAATTTATCGTTGAGAAAGGCGATTGTGCTGTTAAGGTCGCGGTTATAGAGCCAGTAAACAAAGCCCAGCACGAACATATTTTTGGCGCGGTCTTTTTCTTTTACGCCCATCTGTATTTCCTTCAGGGCTTCGCGGGTCATTTTGGTTACGTCTACTTTATAAAGCTCATAACCGTTCAGAGAGCCGTCTTCGAGTGGATTTACTCCTTCGGGGTAATTGGCGAGGCGGAGGTTTTTGCTATCGAAGCCTTCTATGTTGGCGATGATGATGCCACCTTGTTTCAGCGACTTGAGGTTAACTTTGAGTGCAGCGGCATTCATTGCAACAAGTACATCACAATTATCACCTGGTGTAAATATCCGTTTACTTGAAAAGTGCAATTGGTAGCCACTGACGCCGGGAACGGTGCCCTGGGGGGCACGTATTTCTGCCGGGAAATCGGGAAATGTAGACAGGTCGTTGCCGATAAGGGCTGTATTGTTAGTAAACTGGCTACCGGTAAGTTGCATACCATCACCGCTATCTCCTGCAAATTTTATTACGACTTCTTCAAGAATCTTAGTAGAAACAGACATATGTGTAAAAAATGAATTGTAGATGTTCTTAAACGCAATTTATACGTTTTTAACTGAAACTTAATTGGAGTAGCTAAAAAAAAGGAAATAATTTTAGTATTGATGTTGAACTCGCAATGTTTCAGACATTAGATGTATGCATATTCATATAAATACATGCTATTTAAATCATCATTTCTATAAAAAGTTGATCAATTGTGAAGGTGCTTAAAGCCAGAGCCTGAATAGGTTTTTACTACGTCTTTAAGCAGTAAAACAAAAAAGACGAGGGAGCAAATGAACATGGGGAGGCGAATGATGGTTTGTATTGTTGCGCCCTCGAGCCAATCGCTTAGTGCTAGCATTTTCTGAGTAGTATTTCTTAAGAAAATTAATAAAAATAGTTATATACTCTTTGGTACGTAAATACAGTTAGTTAAACGGGGAGAGAGAAAGATAAAAACATGAGATTATAGTGTTATGTTTACGGTAGGTAAAGGAGCTGATACTAATAAGGGGAGCTAAGGAGGAATATGTTCCTATTGTTATTAATGCTTTAAAATCAAAGAGAACAGGCAATTATTTTCTAAAAATATTCGTCAATTGGCGTAGGTTTGTAATTGATCAGGGGACAATGCATATAAGGCTTTTTTGGATATTTATTTTTTTACTTTTTCATATGTATTCTGCACAGGCGCAAGTTGCCGGTCAGGTGCAGCAATCGCGTATTCTCATATTACTGGACGGTTCATCGAGCATGGTGAATAAATGGGAGGGTGACAAGGACCGATTTAAGGCTGCCGGCGAGATCATTTTGAAGTTAATGGACTCGGTATATAAGGTAAATAAGGATGTAGAATTTTCTTTGAGGGTATACGGGCACCAGCATACAGTTTCTGAAAATGATTGCCATGATACACGTAATGAGGTGATGTTCAGTAAGGATAATTATACCCAGATGCAGTTCAGACTGGCGAGCCTGCAACCTCTTGGTGTAACTCCCATCGCTTATTCGCTGGAACAGGCTGCAGAAAATGACCTGGTGGATGAACAAACGTATGCTTACAGTATTGTGCTTGTAACTGACGGGGGTGAAAGCTGCGGGGGAAATATTTGTGATGTTGTAAAAAATCTGCTGCAAAGAAAAATATATTTCAAGCCCTATATAGTGAGCCTTGTTGATTATGCGCCCCTAAGGGATGAATATGCCTGCCTGGGTAAATATCTACAGGTAACAAGTACAAGAGATATTCCTAAAACGGTTGGGGCAATAGTTGATTCATTCAGGCAGATGCTTACGATCAGTAAATCGGATTATAAGCAAATCGCGAAGGTTTTAGCAAATCCTCCGAGTGCATTGAAGGTTAATATTCCGATTGTAGAAGTGCCTAAAACTGTGGTGTCGCCTGCACCCCCAAAACCGGAAGTGAAACCGACACCAAAGCCTGTGCTTGCTGAACCTATAGCGAAGCCTGTGGTTACAGAGCCTGTACCTAAACCTGTTGTAGCAAAAACAGATTCTGTGCCGGAGAGAAAGCATGTGATAAAACAAATTGAAGAGCCTGTACCCGCGCCTCTTGTAAAGGACAAAATAACGCACATTCAGCACAACCGTGAGATCAAGCACCTGCCGATAGCTTACCTGATCGAAACGGTACCGACCAGGGATATTCCTATAGTTACAGCTCCGAGTATTTCTGCAGTGGAAAGCCCGCTTAAACCTGGTTCTGCACCAGGAACGAAACCAGGAAATAATATATCCTCATCACAGAACCCATCTCCGGGAACGGGTAATGTATCTCCGGGTATAAACACAGATTCATCCGAAGCCCCCTCTTTAAGTGCATCAAAGCCTTCCACAAAGGGCCAAAAACCAGGGAAGGCGGGTGTAAATAATCCTAAACCCGCTAAACCTGTTGCACCCAAAGTGCAAAAGCTGACAGCTACGAAGCAAAGTACTGATGCCAGTGAAACAACTTTGGAAATTTATTTTACTGATTCTAAAAAGGAAAAACTTTATTATACAACTCCCCTAATTACACTGACAGATGTGGCCACCGGTAAATTGGTGAAAAAATTTCATCGTACACTGGATGCGACGGGTAATCCTGACCCGCAAAAAGATATTCCGCCGGGTAATTATAATCTGACGATTGAAGCCTTGAAGAAGCTTTCCAAGAGTCCGAGATTCGGTTCAAAGCCGAAGGAAGTGAAGAAGGTGGAGGTCGCAGTCAAGAAAGAGGAAGTAGTGGCAGCGAAGTAAGCGGTAATTTTCCATTTTGATTTTTAAATTTTACATTAAATAACATGCAAACCCATCAATTAAAGCGAAATAACCCAAACATGAAGCGAACGATCGTCGCTCGTGGTGGTAAGCGTGGAAAGACAGCCGGTCGTGGAGGTAAAGGCCAGTCAGCTCGTGCCGGTAACAAGCGTCGTCCAGAATGGCGTGACATCATCAAGCGCGTTCCGAAGC
>CAIYVS010000306.1 GCA_903929655.1 uncultured Bacteroidota bacterium
GTTGTCAAATATTTTCCAACGTGACAAGCCCGAAAGCGGGTTGCTTAGTAAATGTTTATTTGCACCAGGCACCCTGGGAAATACCCAGCTTCCAATTTGCCAATCCCCACGTATCCAGCGTCGCCTGCGTTTTACATCTGTACTGTAGTCGGATGGATATTCTTCAAATAGTTGTATGTCGCTTAGTAATCCGGATCGCGCAAAACAGCCTTCAAGGAGATCATGACTAAGGATACGGTTTTCCGGGAACCTGTTTTTAATTGCCTTTTCAAATATGTCTACTTCGTAGATGCCTTTACCAATAAACGACCCTTCACCAAATATGTCCTGGTAAACATCCGATGTTACACGGGTATACGGATCAATGCCGGGTTCATTGCCATGCATACGGGCATACCACGAGCTGCTAGATACCGGCAAACTCACGGCTACCCTTGGTTGAAGTATGCCATACCCACTTACAACACGCTTAACGGTTTCGCTGTAGAATGCACGGTTTAAGGGGTGTGCCATAGTTCCTGCAAACTGCCATGCCGAATCGCGCGGCAGCAGTGTATCCATGTCAAGTGTAATGACATACTTCACACTTGCAAGAACTGAGAGATCACCAACTACAATTGAAAAACAATCCTTTGCACCACCTCTCAGCAAACTGTTTAAATCGCTAAGCTTCCCTCGCTTTCGCTCATAGCCCATCCAGCTGCGCTCTCGCTCGTTCCATTTCCGTGGCCGGTGAAAAAGGAAAAAAATATTTTTATCGGGGTTCTTATATTTTTGATTTAGCTCTTCAATACATTCTTTCGCCAATTGTGCCAGAGCTGCATCCTCAGGCATTGTTTCCTTTGGGGCATCTTTAAAGTCTGTTAATAAAGCAAAGTGCAGGTGTTCACCTGAATTTGCCAGATAACGAACCTCTAAAGACTCAACCAATTTATGAATGTCTTCAACATTTGTAAGCAAAGTCGGGATCACAACTATTGTACGGTATTCAGGAGGAATTCCATGAGAAAAGTCCATCCTCGGCAGCAAGTTTGGCTTAATTAGTAAGGTAGCCAGCCAATTCACCAATGATATAGCCAGTTGGCTTAAGCAAAAAAGAGAAAGAATACCTGTGCCAATGATCAGCCATTTTTTAACTCCATATACATATTCCATTCTGCACAAGCCAAAACTCATGAGAACTGACAGAAATATTATTGAACCTAAATAAATGGACAAGGGGTACTTGCCCAACTTGATCCGGATCTTTTCAACTCTTGAAAAAGCCTTCTTCGATAACTTCTGTGTCTCAGGCAAACCTTTATCTACCAGGTAATAGCCGACATGTGCGCTGCGATCTTCATTTCCGTTTTGCAAAGCACTTTCATGCGCTAACTGAATGGCAATTCGTGCTACTTCATGTTCGGGTAAAATACTCTCCTTGGCAATTTGCTCTATAACATGCCTATATCGGTCACGCGTTGCAAAATCCATCAATGAATAAATACCTCCGGTGTCCTCACGAAGAGTTTGTTCAACAATGCTTGTCATTTCTACAAACTCCCTCCAGTTAGTTTTGCCAAGAAAACGCAAACTTCTGATGCTATTACTCATCGAAACCTGGTCGGATGCTTGTTTCTGATTCTCCATTTGAACCAGTTCATTGCTTGTTAATCCATGTTCGGCCAGTTGCTGCTCCAACCACACCAATGTCATGTTTAAAGTAGGTCCCTTCCCTTTCAACCTGCGTATTATTCCTGCAACGAAGGGGCCTTCCATTGGAGGATTTGAACGTGCCATGTCGGCAATTAGTAAAATAAGATCCTTAGGTTTCTTTTCAGCAACCTCGATCATTTCATCTGCCCAGTAGTCGGCAAGATTCTGGTCTATCCTGTCTAACGCTACCCGTGCCGAAACGCGTCTGAGGTTTTCTATCAGGGCTAAACGAAGCATGATAGGTATAGCCCATAATTCACCCAATTTTAGTTTCATAACAGATTGATAAGCAGTTATAAAACCATTCAGGCTTTTTTGATCTACATATCCATCACTATGTGAAATGATCTTAAGAGCAATATCATATACGCGGGGAAGACCAACAGAAACACCTTCTGATAATCTGGGTAATGTTTGACTATACCCTTTAGGTAAATGTTGTCTTGCAGTGATTATCTGCTCCTGAATTAGATAATAATTATCAAGTAACCATTCACTGGCAGGTGTTATCCGGCGCTTAGCCTTAACAGCTTCAGATAGCAAATTATACGCCTTAAGAAGCATCCCTTCATTATCGGCTAACCTTTTTAATAGTTGATCCGGAGCCTTGTCAGTGCTTAACCGATGTGTTGAGGCTAAGGTTTTTCCATACTGTTCCATCTGCTCAGAACTAAGCAACACAGACTTTAGAGGTTCTTCTTTATTATATATTTGAGCAAACGTGTCACCCTGGAAGTACACTCTTAAGCGTAATAAAATATCATAAACAGTATTAGTAGCCAACTTCATTTTTTATTTTTTGCAGAAAAACTTACCGACCCTGTCTTATAAGGAGATTTCTTTTATAAAGTTACTAAGCCTGAGGAGTAAATGTGGCTTATACCTATTGAAAAGAAATGTATTTTTTACTCCTCCATATGAGCCTGCATTGTTTTGATCAGATATAGCCTTGTCCACCTTTTTTTGATGGGCATACAGAAGCTATGTGCATATAAATATAGGCATAAATGCAGTCTTTATATCTAAAACCGTGAATTGTGTAACTTATTTCAGCCATTTTGCAACAGTTATTATTTATAAAGTACCCAACTTTGTTATTCAAAACTTCTCTTACAAATTATACCTGACAAAATGATTACTTCACCAAATTCAATAAAATCAGAGGAAATAAAAAGACCCGCTATTGAGAGTCAAAATGAAATTGAAGACAATCAATTAGTGAAAGATGCGAAAGTTGGAGAAAATGAAAAAACAGTTAAAACTATTCCAATGGCGCAGGAAAACCACAATCTTGCAAGGGGTAAGGTTGGTTTAGATGAAAATAAAACATGGAATTCCAGAAATTTAGATCCAGAAGAGGAGTAATATTAATTGTCAGAACCAAGTTCGTCTTAATTTCATTTTCATTCGTCAATACTACTTTTAAGGCTTTTTCTTTAGCGTATTCCCGAATGTTTGTGCTAGGTGCCAAAAAACATGCTTGCTTTTTCTAAACTATTAATAAGGATCCCGCTAAGCTTTTAAAAGAGCTTTCAAAAAACAGCAAACATCAAATCTGATATATACGGCAACTATTTTGCACAGCTATTCACAATGTTAGATTTAAATAGAAATGTAACTGTCATAAATGCGCCGTAGCGATTTGATATACCGTAACAGGCCATGATGAACAAAAGAAGACATCACCATTTATTTGGAATGCAGGTTCAGCTCTTTAGATTGTCCGTTTGTGTATTTTCCTGTTCATTCTTGTATACCAGTTTTACTCCCGGTGTGCAGAATTACACAACTCATTGTAAATAATATATTTACAATGAGTTTTTTTTATCTCAAGTGCACTTCATAAATATTTACACAAAAGTATTTGTTGGGTCGGGTAAAATGAAGTAATAAATTACAGAAAGACCATCGTCTTTATGCGCATCGTGATAGGATTGTTATTGCGGACAGGAAGAGCAGGATAATATAGTAAATTCAGTACGGCGGTTTTCTTCATGTTGAAGGTCAGTACATGCAACTCCATTCTTGCAGCCATTCAAAAGTTTTGTCTCCCCATACCCTTTTGCATTAAGACGATTTTTTTGAATCCCTTGCTTTATCAGGTAATTAACCGCAGCATCTGCTCTGCATTGTGATAATGTCATGTTATAGTCATCAGAGCCTCTTGAATCTGTGTGAGATGATAACTCAATAACCATATCAGGGTAATCATTCAGTAATTTTATCAACCTGTTTAATTCAATTGCCGCATCAGGTCTAATATCGCATTTGTTATAGCTATAGTGAATTTTTTTCAGGGTTATGGTTCCCATATTTACTGGCTGCTCTATTTTCAATTCCATATTAACATACAATTGCTGGCTACGGTCCAGGCCTTTGGTAGTCTTGTCTGCAGCCTCGCTTGAAAGCCAGCCTTTTTTTTGTCCCTGCACTTCAAAATCACTGTTCTGCTCCAGTTGAAAAAGAAATTTGCCGTCAGGACCGGTAGTGACTTTTTTCGAGTTACCAGTACTATTATTAGTACAAGTAATTAAAACATCCTGCAATGGGGCCTTTGTTTTGGTATTGGTTGCAATGCCCGCCAATGTGAAACGCGGGTCATTATGCAATATCTCTTTAATAATTGTTTTCGTGTTAAAATCTTCTAAACTGATTTTAGCTATCGTAGTAGATACATCATTCAGCATACCCTGTATAATATATTCGCCTTTGGGTATTTCGTCCAGCGCTATTTGCCCTTGGGGGTCAGTAAGTCCCTGGTGAAACAACTGTCCTGATTTATCTTTTATAGTAACAGTGGCATACGGTAAGGGCGAATGGGTATATTTATCCAATACTTTTACTACTAGTCCTGTACGCTGAACGACAACTGCTGTTTTTTTTATTGCTTTTTCAAAATATAAAACGTGATCTATTTGCGGGTCATCAAATCGATTGGATGATATGTATCCACTACTCAGGTCATTATCCGAAAATAGATAAAAATCATCATAACTGGAATTGAAGGGAGCTTTCAAATTAACAGGATTATCGAAGCCCTGCGCAGTTTTTTTTGCAATGAAAAGATCAAGACCACCCAAACCCGGCAAACCATTTGAGGAAAAAATGAGGTCCCCGTTATTATTAAAGATCGGGAATAATTCATTTTCACTGGTATTAAGCACAGTAAGGTTCTGTGGTTGCGACCATGCATTACCCTGTTTGCTGCATATATACAGATCCATTCCTCCTCTGCCACCCGGCATATCAGATGCAAAAACAAGAATACTACCGTCACTGCTGATATGCCGGGTGGCAGAGGAGGAATGGATCTGTATACATGCAGCAAACAGGGTAATGCATGGTCGCAACCACA
>CAIYVS010000307.1 GCA_903929655.1 uncultured Bacteroidota bacterium
ATGCACCATTTGGCGTAGCTTTGAGCCCCTTATGTGTCAGGCTGGCAGTTTTTAAAATTTGCACATCTTTTGATACCTAATATATAGATTTTTATTAAAAACAGTTAAAAAGAGCCTATTCCCAAACTTTTCATACTTATAAGTAAACAGAGATACAATGATTGGTATTATTTCAAAACTATTTGGTGGCAGCAAGGCTGATAAAGATGTAAAGCGCATTCAACCGCTAATAACAGAGATCAACAAGATATATGAAAACTATAAATCTTTATCTAATGACGAACTCCGCAATAAGACCCAGGAATTCAGACAAAGGATAAAAGAACATTTGCAGGAAATTGACGCAAATATAGCTGCCAAAAAAGCTGAAGCTGAGGCCCACCCTGAAGCTGAGCTACACTCGCGTGAAGCTATCTACGATGCTGCAGATAAATTGGTAAAAAAACGCGATGAACTTATTGAAGAGGTTTTAAAGGACATACTCCCTGAAGCTTTTGCCGTTGTAAAAGAAACTGCCCGTCGTTTTAAAGAAAATACGGAATTGACAGTTACTGCTACAGAACTGGACAAAGAACTTGCCATAGACAGAGACTACATACGTATTGAAGGTGACAAGGCTATATTTAAGAATAGCTGGCAGGCAGCAGGCAGTACCGTTACCTGGAATATGCTCCATTACGATGTGCAGCTAATAGGCGGTATTGTACTGCATGAAGGTAAAATTGCCGAAATGGCAACAGGTGAAGGTAAAACGCTGGTTTCTACATTACCGTCTTATTTAAATGCACTTCCCGCCGAAGGCGTTCATATTGTAACCGTAAATGATTACCTGGCACGTCGTGACCAAGAATGGAACGGTACTATCTTCGAATTTTTAGGATTGACAGTTGATTGTATAGATAAGCACCAACCCAATTCCCCAGAACGCCGCAAAGCATACCTGGCTGATATTACTTATGGCACCAATAACGAGTTTGGTTTTGATTACCTGCGCGATAACATGGTGCATCAGCCCGGCGAAATGGTGCAACGCAAGCATCACTATGCCATGGTGGATGAGGTGGATAGCGTGTTAATAGATGATGCACGTACCCCTCTTATTATTTCCGGCCCTGTGCCGCGTGGCGACGAACAGCAATTCCATATTTTAAAGCCTCGCATTGAGCGCCTGATTGAAGCACAGAAACGTGTTGCCATACAAAGCCTCACAGAAGCTAAAAGATTAATAACAGAGGGCAAAAGTGACAAGGATACAGGCGGCTTGCACCTTTACAGGGCTTACCGCGGCTTGCCCAAGAATACTGCGATCATAAAGTTTTTGAGTGAGGAAGGCAATAAACAAATACTACAGAAAGCCGAAAACTATTATATAGGTGAGCAGCAGCGTAATATGCCGAAGGTGGATGTGGAATTATATTTTGCCATAGACGAACGTAATAATAGTGTTGACCTGACTGAAAAAGGCCTTGCTCTTATTACCCAATCGGGTGAAGATCCCCATTTCTTTATATTACCCGATATCGGCAGCGAACTTGCTGAAATCGAAAAAATAGATTTGAGTCCTGAAGAAAAGACACAACGCAAGGATGCGTTGTTACAAGATTACGCGATTAAAGCTGACCGTATCCACTCGGTTCAGCAATTGCTGAAAGCTTATACGCTCTTTGATAAAGATATTGAGTACGTTGTTATAGAAGGCAAAGTAAAAATAGTAGATGAGCAGACAGGCCGCATTATGGAAGGCCGCCGTTACAGCGACGGCTTACACCAGGCTATCGAAGCCAAGGAAAATGTGCAGGTAGAAGCAGCAACGCAAACATGGGCTACTGTTACCCTGCAAAACTTCTTCCGTATGTACCATAAACTGGCGGGCATGACCGGTACGGCAGAAACAGAAGCAGGTGAATTTTGGCAGATATATAAACTGGAAGTGGTAACTATCCCTACAAATGTTCCGATATCCCGAAAAGACCAACAAGACCTTGTTTATAAAACTAAACGCGAAAAACTAAAATCAGTTATTGACGAAATAGAAGCGTTGCGTGGCATTGGTCGTCCTGTTCTTGTAGGCACAACCTCAGTTGAGGTTTCTGAATTGCTTAGCCGCATGCTGCAACAGAAAAAGATCCCGCATAATGTATTAAATGCCAAACAACATGCCCGTGAAGCACAAATAGTAGCCGAAGCGGGTTTAAGTGGTGCCATAACCATAGCTACCAATATGGCAGGCCGTGGTACCGATATTAAACTCGGACCTGGCGTTAAAGAAGCAGGTGGTTTGGCTATTGTTGGTACAGAACGCCATGAAAGCCGTCGTGTAGACCGCCAGTTGCGTGGTCGTGCAGGCCGTCAGGGAGATCCGGGGACTTCCCAGTTCTTTGTTTCTCTTGAAGATGACCTGATGCGTTTATTTGGCTCTGAGCGTATTGCTTCCCTCATGGATAAAATGGGGCATAAAGACGGAGAAGTGCTGCAACACAGCATGATCACTAAATCAATTGAAAGAGCACAGAAGAAAGTTGAAGAAAATAACTTCGGCATTCGTAAAAACCTGCTTGAGTATGATGATGTAATGAATGCACAACGCGATGTTATTTACAAGCGCCGCAACCACGCATTATTCGGAGATCGTCTTTCCATTGACCTGGACGGTGCCATTTTTGATGTTTGTAATAATATTGCTTCCCAACATCTTGAAAAAAAGAATTTTGATGCATTCAAGATAGAAGTAATGACACAACTGGCTATTGAGCCGGAAATAACAGCGGAAGAATTTGCCAAGGATGATGTAAATACTATAGGAGAAAAACTGTATAATCATACTAAGGATTTCTATACCCGAAGGATGGCCGGATTGCGGGAGCATATGATGCCTACCCTTTCCAATGTATATCGCGAGAATGGGGATAAAATTGACAATATCGTTATTCCTTTTACTGATGGCATTCGTGGTATACAATTATATGTACCACTGAAGGAATCAGTTGAACAAAATGCTGTTCCTGTAATTCAGACATTGGAAAAAAGCATTACGCTCAGCATGATAGACGATGCTTGGAAAGACCATTTGCGTGCTATGGATGATCTTCGCACATCTGTTAGAATGGCTTCCTACGAACAGAAAGATCCCCTCCTGATCTATAAGTTTGAGGCATTTAATTTATTTAAGCAAATGCTGCTGGAAACCAATCGCACCATTATTTCATTCTTATTGCGTACAGGTATTCCAATACAGGAAGCTCCGCCACAGGCTGCAAGAGTCCCTCAGCCTCAAACTGACATGAGCAACCTGAGAGTGAATAAAGAAGCAATAGATGCAGCAGGCCAGGACTACGCAGCCGACGAAAACGATTATTATAACGATCCATCAACTGCGGTAAAACGTACACCTGTACAAGCAGGACCAAAAATTGGCCGTAATGACCCATGCCCTTGCGGTAGTGGTAAAAAATATAAAAACTGCCACGGGAAAGGGGCATAATTCAAGTAGCTCTTTAAACTAAAATTTGACTATTTTTGTCGGATTAAAACATCAATGATGAAACGTAATTATACTAATATTATAATAGCAGCTATGCTGATACTGATTGCAGCTTCTGCGAGGATAGCAAACAGGGAAATGCATTTACCTAACTTTGCTCCTTTGGCGGCCTTGAGTTTATTTAGCGGAGCAATTATTAAAGATAAACGGCTTGCTTTCCTTGCGCCCCTGTTGGGACAGCTAATTGCTGATGTGTATTTTCAATTATTTACAAATACCCCAGGCTTTTATGATGTTTATACTCAGGTATTCACTTATGGAGGTTTATTTGCTGCTACTATTTTAGGCATGAATATGGCAAAGCCAAAAGCTTTGAATGTATTAGCTTATACTTTTGGTGCCTCTACTTTATTTTTCCTCGTGTCTAATTTCGGGGTTTGGCTGGCTGGCTGGTACGGTTATAGTTTTACTTCTTTGCTGAAAACTTATATCCTTGGAATACCTTTCTTTAAATTCACATTTATAGGCGATATGGCTGGTGGTATCTTATTATTTGGCACTTACTTTTTGTTACAATCTTTTACAGTATCAAAAATGCAGAAAGCCAAAGCGTAAAATATTTATTCTGAAAATAGAAAGAGTCCCTGCTGCGGTGGGGACTCTTTCTTTATATACAGTATTGAACAGATCAATTGTCTTTTATCGCGGCAATGCCCGGCAATTCTTTACCTTCAAAAAATTCAAGCATTGCCCCACCACCAGTGGACACATAGCTTACTTTATCGGCATACCCGAATTTATTCACCGCAGCAACGCTGTCGCCGCCACCCACAAGACTATATGCCCCTTTAGCAGTAGCTTCAACTACAGCCTCCGCAATAGCCTTAGTGCCGTGCTGGAATTTTTCCATCTCAAACACCCCCATAGGCCCGTTCCACAAAATAGTTTTTGACGCCCTAATCACTTTTGTAAATTGCTCTATGGCCATCAGACCTATATCCAGGCCCATCCAGCCTGCCGGTATCTCTGTATTGATACAAGATGAGGTATCAGCGTCATTTGCAAACTTATCTGCAATAATACTATCTGCAGGTAAGTGTATGCAAACCCCTTTTTCTTTTGCTTTTTTGATAATTTCCAATGCCATGTCCATCCTGTCATCCTCGCATAACGAACTGCCTATATGGCCCCCTTCTGCTTTAAAGAAGGTATAGGCCATACCACCACCAATAATAATATCGGTAGCCTTCTCTAAGAGGTTTTCAATGATCAATATCTTATCAGACACCTTTGCCCCGCCAATAATGGCTACAAAAGGTTTTTCATTATTGTGTAACACCTTTTCCGCAGCTGCAACTTCTCCTTCCATAAGCAAACCGAACATGCGGTTATCCGAAGAAAAGAATTGCGCAATAACCGCTGTGGATGCATGGGCACGGTGGGCAGTACCAAAAGCATCATTCACATATACATCACCCAGCTTAGAAAGTTTTTCCGCAAAGTCTTTATCACCTTTTTCTTCCTGTTTGTAATAACGCAGGTTCTCAAGCAATAAAACTTGTCCTGCCTGTAAATTTTTTGCCTTGTTCACAGCATCCTCACCAATACAATCGTCTGCAAACTGTACATCAGTACCTAATAATTCTGCCAATCGGCTTAAAACCGGTTTTAATGAAAAATCAGCAAGTGTGAGATTTGGCTTTTTTTCAATATCCTTCAGCGGACGCCCCCAATGGCTCATCAATACCACTGAACCTCCATCACTCAATACCTTCTTTATGGTAGGTATGGCAGCTCTTATGCGGGTATCATCCCCTATCTTGCCATCTTTGATGGGCACATTAAAATCAACCCGAATGAGCGCTTTGTGACCTGCGAAATTGTAGTCGTTAAATTTGGACATATTAGTTGCAATATTTTTCAGTTAGTTTAATAATAATATTTTCTGCATTTTCCAGGCTCAATGACGAACCTTCTTTTTTTGCA
This sequence comes from uncultured Bacteroidota bacterium, assembly GCA_903929655.1. Classification (GTDB taxonomy): domain Bacteria; phylum Bacteroidota; class Bacteroidia; order Chitinophagales; family Chitinophagaceae; genus JABDGU01. The sequence goes on from CAIYVS010000307.1 coordinate 5,468, forward strand.
ATTTTACGACATTCATTAAATAATGTCTGTAGGCAGATTTCTAAACTATATAAAACGTCGTGCCAAAATTGTTTGCGTTCTTCATTCGTATGACAAGGGCCGTCCTCTTTATTAATAAACCGTTCCGGGTTTATTATCATTAATTGGTTCTCGTCTTCTTTCTCTAAAATTTTAGCTTTTTCTTCAATTAAAGCTCTTTCCTCCCAATTATCAAACCAATGCTCGCCATAATCATTATCTAAAGTAAAATAACGGCCAATCCATACCACCTCATGCCATTCAGTTATACCCAGTTCATCAGTAAGTGATTTGAATACTTGATTTACCACAAAACAATCCAGTTCTTCTATATAATCAAAAACTCTAAACCTTATGTTTTGTGGAGTATTCATTCGGGTAAAATATAGAACTTAAAATTCAATTTTGTTACCTTCTTCTAAACTGATTTTATATTTCGCAAGAAATTCAGCTCGCTTTGAAAGCCGGGCAGCTTGGATTGGATGCTCATTGATTAATTTAAAGCAAATTACGGCTTTACAATCTAAACGGCTTAAAGGAACTGCATTATTAGTTAAACTTTCTATTGTTGCACCTAATTGTTCAACAGCTCTATGCCGTTGTTGACTACGCGTACTCTTTCCACTACTTTTTATTTCTACCAGGTAAAATTTATTATTATTGAATAAAATACAATCACAAATCAAAACATTATTAGGGAAAAGACATTTATCTGTTTTAACAATACTTATTTCTTCATTACTATAATTATTAACAATGAGTTGATAATCATCCCCAGTTTCTACTATTCTGATAGGTTGTTGGTCTTCGTTTGGAGGATCATAAATATAAAACTCAGTATTAGCCGTATTTATGTAAGAACTTTTAGATAAACACTGCGAATTTCTTACAAATTTGCAATCTCCAAACTGTAGTTTTAATATATCTAACATCATTTCATCAATTCCATTAGGGCTTCAAAATCATCTGCCATTTTATCGGATGCATCATCAATGTAATTATCATCAATTAAACCTGTTTCACGATTGAAAATTGATTGTGCTTTTCCATTAGAAATTTGATATGCGGTAAAGGTTTCCGGAGAAATATCAACAGGGATTATATTAATTACTTTCATCCGCTGTGCATCCATATCCATCAGATTTAACTCACCAGATTTAATAATTTTTTTGATTAATTCATATTTTACTTTGTTTGCGTAAAGCAAATTGTTAATTGCAGAAAGGATATAAGGAC
>CAIYVS010000308.1 GCA_903929655.1 uncultured Bacteroidota bacterium
CAATTTTCTGAACTTATCGAACCTTATTTCGATGATTTTTTATATTCACCCGATAAAAAGAATTACAAAGGAAAACAAGTCATTGTTAAAAGGGAAACCCCAAAGTTTGGATATGTTATTATTGATGTTCTTCCACCCCTTTTAGAACAGTTTAATATTGATAATGGTTGGGAAAAAACGCCTTTTGGTACATTTTATAAAATGGAACCAAAGAAAAATTTGCATATTGAAGTAATGACATTCTCAAAGCTATTGGAATATGCAAAAAATAGACATATGCCGTTTTTCGATAAACTTTTTGGCAGCAGATAAACCATTCAAACGCCATATCGCGTCGGTCAAAGCGATACCCCAATTTTCTTTTCCTAAATCATAATGACCGAACAGCCAAAGCTCGTGTCATCAGAAATTAGCCTGAAATATTTCTGATAACATTTGCATAATAATCCACACCATGCTCCTTATCTATGACTACAACTATTACCCCACTGGCCTCCAATAATTTTATCTTGAACATTTTGTCATCAATAACATACATTTTGGGTATGTAGTAGTAAATCTTGTTGGTGACAGGACAATCATGCTTGTATTTTTGTTGCCGCGCGCGGTAGGTTATTAACCACCACAGGTCTGTTTCCACGAAATCAAGGGTAAGCCCGACTATATGGATATCCATTGTAAAAAACAAGTCAATCCACGACTGAATTTGCTTTAATCCTATTTTACCTTTTAGTCTTTGGAAGAGCGGTTCCTGAGCTATCTTTTTTGTTTTATAATCAGGAATTGCCGTCACATAATTACGCATTTTTTGAAGCTGACCACCATAATGTTCATATCCCAGGTTAATGCTGATGGGGTTGTGAGAGTCACCATGAGGGTGCCAAAAGGTAATGCCATCTACTACATATTTGCGAAAGACGCTATAAAGCGATTCCTTAACCAACCCCACATTTTTTTCTGGTACTGTATCTTCCAGTAAAAATTCATAGTTAAGCGTAATGATATGAGCAGGTCTCAACTCCCTGATCATTCGATGAACCACATTAGGTTCAATTTTAGAAACCTCTTTAGCAATAAACTTTTTGAGTTCAATCTCCTTTTTGATGCTTCCATTATTGATTGCTGTTAAAAAGATTTCTTCGTAAAAAAGTGGAAATGGCTTGTCCTCATCGGTTTGTAAATCAGGACAGTTACAAAATTTCACGATTTTGCTTAACAGGTCTTTCCAACTCACTCCCTTAGAAGCAGCATTAACCCCATTTCCGACAAGCAATGCTATATTTTTCATCATCTAATAAACTAAACTAAATATGCAAAAGAGATAACGAACGTTTGCGCAAAAAAATCTTAGTTGATTTTACCTCCAACCTGCTGTGATTTATATTGAAATTACTTACCCTTTTTGACCACGTTCCATTCCTTTTTCAAAACTCTCTTGGCAATGGACAACAGCTCTTCGATTTTAGCGTCTACATCCATTGTAAGTACATCATCATCCTCGTAGGTCTCGTCATGAATTATTTCACGTATCTCATTCATTTTCTCAATAATTTCGTTATGATCGTCCTCGGTTGGATTAAGTAATAATTCTACCTTATTATTCATCTGGGACAACTCCTTAAAGTGTTCGAAATAGTTCTTGTCATCATCTAAATCAAACATGATGATCATTTCGGCTTTAGTAATGAACAAGCTTAAGGCGTCTCTTAACTCGTCGATCCATTTCTGCCTAAATTGTGTCACGCCGGTATTCCATCTGTTTTGTTTTGCTACCACATAAGTGATAATAACCGCTGCCACGGTTACCAAAGAGTTAATGATGATCCCGATAATTTGATTGATATCGCTTGCCATTTTAATTACTTATATTAAACGGCAAGTTAGAGATAAAACCTATACTTGGAATCCGCTTTTGACATCAATTATTCGGGATTGTATTCCGGATTGACAAAAGAGAGCTATTTAGGAGGTTTCTAAGGATCATTATATTCATATATCGTTTATAATAAATTACCTTCGTATTAGAACTCAGACCTATTTTTTAGACCAAATAATCACCAACTAATGTTCATATCAAAAGTTTCGCTTGTTAATTACAAAAACTTCAAAAACTCATTCTTTCTTTTCAATAAGGGAATTAATACTATAATCGGCGAAAATGGATCTGGAAAAACCAATTTATTTAGGGCTATAAGGCTGTTATTAGATGATGATTTATTAAAATCTGCTTACAAACTTGATGAAGGAGATTTTAACAGAAGTATCGGGTCGTGGAAAGGTCAATGGATTATTATCAGCTTAGAATTTAGTGAATTATCGCCAGAGGAATCTATACAATCTCTATTTATTCATGGAACAGGTAATGGTAACAATGAGGTAATAGATAAGGCAACTTATAATCTGTTCTTCCGACCTAAACCTGATATCAGGCTTAAACTTTCAGAATTAGAAGAGGGTGACCATGCCGGTTTAACAGCAATATTAGATGCTATTACAATTGATGATTATGAGAGTTTCTTTACGGGTAAAAGTACCGCAGATTTTAATGACGAAAGCGTATATAAGGAGCTGGTTGGAGATTTTGAAAATGTCAAATTCGAGTTTCACTTAAACGGTTTGTTATTCGGAACTAAAATTCCTCACCAATTATCGATTTCACATGATATATGCTTCACCTTTGTAAAGGCTTTAAGGGATGTAGTTGCTGACTTTAGTAATAACCGAACTAATCCTCTTATCACCCTTTTGAAAAACAAAAGCGATGAGATTAACGAAGCGGACTATCAACCTATATCTGCCGCTGTTAAGTCGTTAAATAAATCTATTGAAAATTTACCTGACGTTCAGGAAATTAGAAGAAACATTAAAGAAACTATTAAAGAGGCAGTTGGAGAGACTTATTCTCCCTCTTCTCTTTCCATCAAATCGAGTTTGCCTGATGAAGCAGATAAACTATTACAATCTTTAAAATTATTCATAGGTGAACCCGATGAAGATTATGAGGGTGGGATACACGAATTAAGTCTTGGTGGTGCCAACCTGATTTTTTTGACTTTAAAACTATTGGAGTTTAAATATCAAAAATCAAAAGAAACCTTCGCTAATTTTCTTTTGATTGAAGAACCCGAGGCTCACATTCATACCCACATTCAAAAAACTTTGTTTGACAGGATTGTATATGGCGATACGCAAATCATTTATTCAACCCATTCAACTTTCGTTTCGGAAGCCAGCAACATTGAAAACATAAATATTCTTAGTAAAAAAAGAAATTTGGCAGAAGTGTACCAACCTACTATTGGGTTATTACCTGAAAAAGTGATTAAACTTCAAAGATATTTGGATGCTGTTCGTAGTAATTTGCTATTTGCAAAAGGAGTAATATTAATTGAGGGGGATGCCGAAGAAATTCTAATCCCTCTAATGGTTAAAAAGGTATTCGGTATTAGCTTGGATGAATTGGGAATAAGTTTAGTAAATATAGGAAGTACAGGATTTGAAAATGTAGCCCAACTTTTTCATGCGGATAGGTTGCAAAGAAAATGTAGTATAATTACCGATTTGGATGCCGAGATATGTGATACAACGGATCTGCCTGGCGATGATGAGGATCTCAAAAAATATAAAAAGAAAGTTTTAGGAAGTCACAAATCCGGTGCAGAAAGAAAGGCAAAGTTAAACCTATTTTCTGATGGAAATAATTGGTTAAAACCATGTTATGCTCAACATACCTTTGAAGTTGATTTTATATTGGCTGGAAATGTTCCCGAGACGGTTAGTACAGTTGAAGATGTATATACTGATCCACCAACGCGAACTCAAGCTACAACCGACTTAGAATCGGGTGATTTAGCAGTTTTTGGCAGGCGGATTTTGCGAATGGCAAAACAACATGGAAAAGGTTGGTATGCAATTTTATTAGGTGGTTATATAAATTTCACGACGGTTATACCCGATTATATTATAGATGCAATAGTGTTTGCCAAATCAACACTATATGAGGAAAGTATTATTAACGTCCTGAAATATCGAATTAAACAATATGAAGAAGGTGATCTTAGTCCTGATTTTACGGCTTTAAATGAAGCTATCGTACATTATGAAATCGGTGTTTATGAATTAAGTGACCTAATTACAGCAATTCGTAGTGTCATTTCCCACGATCAAATTATAACATTTCTGCAAAAATTATAAGATATGTTTGTTTGGAACGATGATGATTTAAGCCAGGAACAGCAGGATGCAATAACCGATAATCGAAACATCTTACTTATAGCCTGTCCGGGTAGCGGTAAAACGAGAACCCTAACCTATAAAGTAGCATTAGAGCTATCAAAACTGCAATCAACTAAAAAATATATAGTAGCTATTACTTATACTCATAGGGCAGCAGATGAAATAAAAGATAGGATTGAGCTTTTAGGGGTTGATACATCGCAATTGTGGATTGGGACTATACACTCTTTTTGTTTAGAATGGATATTAAGGCCTTATCACATCTATTTAGATGAACTAAGAAGTGGTTATAGGGTTATAAATTCGCATGAATCTGAAGAACTTTTAACGGAATTGTGTGTGCCATATTCAGCGCAAAGGATTACACATTTTGACTGTGCTTATATTATTACACCTGAAGGATACAAATTACAAGCCCAGGATGTAAGGAAACATTCAGATGTTTCAACGATTTTAGTTGAGTACTGGCGTATTTTAGCGGAAAGAAAACAAATTGATTTTGAATTGATACTTTACTATTCCTACAAACTCTTGGAAGAGAATGGTTTTATCAGTCAAACTCTATCCAAAATCTTTTCATATATCTTAATTGATGAATATCAGGATACCAGGGAAATCCAGTATAACATATTTTCAAAAATTTTCGCCGCAAATAGCGTTGAAATGAAGGCATTTATCGTTGGCGATCCTAACCAGGCGATTTATACTTCGTTAGGTGGCTATGCAATTTCAAAAACTGAACTTGAAACTATTACTGGTACTGTCTTTACTGAATTAAGTTTGTCGGGTAATTATAGATCATCAGATATTGTAATCAATTACTTTGACTATTATAAAACTTACCCAAATTCCATAATTGGTTGCGGAGAAAATAAGCATTATCAAAGTGTAATAAGCTTTAACAATCAGGTATTAAGAGATAACTTAGAAGATGAAATCGTCCGACTTATACTTTATAACGTTAACGACAAACAAATATCACCAAATGAAATCTGTGTAATAGCACCTCAATGGGTGCATTTGGCCAGTTTAACACGTAGGTTAATGGTTAAACTTCCCGATTTCAGTTTTAACGGTCCGGGGATGGCACCATTTGCAAGGGATATAGATAATTTTTTTTACAAGTTGTGTCGAATTGTATTAACAGAACCAGCACCGCATATGTATGTTAATCGGCTGCGATGGGCTTCGGAGATATTAACTGATTTGGAGCATTATGGCCTAAATGTTTCCCATGTTACCAAAAAGCAACTATTGAAATACAGTAACTCAATTATTATCAATGAAAATGATGGTATCAGTTACCTGAGATCTTTTTTCAATGAGTTATTTATAAAGCTAAGAATAGATATAATAAAGTATACTTCTCTAAATGATCAATATAAATCTTTTTTTAAGAGTTCGGAAGATAGAATAAGTAGGCTTGTAAAAGAAGGCAACGACTTTATAAGTACGACCGAAAATTTCAAAAAGGTTTTCAAGCAAAGAGACGGAATAACCATATCCACGATACATGGGGTTAAGGGTGCAGAATATAATGCGGTTATTGCATTCGCACTATTACAAGACTATGTACCACATTTCAGTGATGAAAATGGAGAGGAATCTGCAAGGAAATTGCTATATGTTATCAGTTCCAGAGCTAAAAAGAATTTACATCTGATTTCAGAAAGGGGTCGTTTTAGGACTTGGGGAAGACCGCCCCAAGAGTATATTGCAACATATCAATTAAGTGGTTATAATTATAATTATGAGGTATGTTGATGCAAGTTTGCACAGGAAACTTGCAGACTTTTAAAAAGAGAACTATCCTGAATTGACTGAATGGTATAATTTACAACTTTTTTTTATGACAAACCAGACTGATACTTTCCATTATCCTCCTGAACTATTCGATCTTATAATCCAAACTATTCCAGTGCTATGCAGGGGGAAAAAAGATGTTCTATTATTTTTTCGCGGAGCTGGTGTCCCCGAAACTTTGTATGCAGATATGCAGCAACAATTGGCTGAGAATAAGGATAGCATCAATAAATACGACATAGCCCGAAATATACTCACACGTATCAATGAAAAAAATGAACGTTATTTAAGCCAACGTAGGGAACTATTAAAAAGAGTCTCCGAGTTTGAATCCTTTTCAAATTGCTGGCCAAAGGACCAGTATGCAGCACGCGGGTATGTAGCAGAGGTAAGAAAAATAATTCAAACCAAAGATGCCTTTACCCGAATGGAACTTGAAAGGGAAAAGGAGTTATCGAAACATAGAAAGTTGCAGCAGGAGAAAATTGATGAACTAAATAAGAAAAAGGAAAAAATAGAAATTATAAAGAGGCAACTATATGCACTCTTCGCTATTAAAAGTCCACAAGAACGTGGTAAAAGTGTGGAAGGGGTATTGAATTCTTTTTTTGAATTTTGCGACATTTCAGTGCGTGAAGCATTTACAATATCCGGTGACAATGGAGAAGGGATTATCGAGCAGATTGATGGGGTCATTGAGTTAGATAATCAAGTATTTTTAGTAGAGATGAAATGGTTAAACATCCCTGTCTCAAATAGGGATATACATCAACATCTTGGTAGGATGTTTAGTCGGCCACGTCCGAATGGGATTTTTATCTCGGCTTCAGGTTATACAGATTCCGCAATCATTGCTTGTAAAGAGGCCCTTAACAGGAGTGGCCTAATAATATTGATGAACTTGGAGGAATTTGTCAAAATTTTAGAGAGTGGGACAGATTTTATTCCGTATTTGCGGGAAAAAATATTAAAAGTATTAATTGAAAAGGAGCCGTATTATTTGCCAGTTATGAGGAATGTTTAAAGGGTTTGAGCTTTTTATTTAAGAGGCTTCAGTCCGTAAAGTTCCTTCTTTGTTTGCATCTTATAAAAACAAGTGGGAAGCAACTGTACTTATCTTACGCTCCAAGGTATATCATAAAGCTCAAACCTTCCCCTCTCGTATTTATCTTAATATATTTATTATCTTGGAAAATTATAAAAAGTATTGATTCACATGTGGTCAGACAACGAAACGTCCGAAGATTTACTTGGCTTTAAAGTGCATGCTGATTTACTAATTGATGTCGTCAATGATGACACAATTTTACCTATAACTATTGGTGTGTTCGGCGATTGGGGCAGCGGTAAATCGAGCATCCTAAAAATTATTAACGATGAACTTTCTGGTACTGACGGTGACTTAAAGGATGAAACACTGGTTTTATATTTCAATGGTTGGTTATTCGAAGGTTATGATGATGCAAAGGCCGCGCTTTTAGAGTCGATTGTTAAATCTTTCTCCGAGCATAAGACATTAGGCAATAAAGTAAAAGATTATACGACCAAGCTGTTAAAGTCCGTCAATTGGATGAGGGTGATGAGCTTTGGGTTCAAGAAAATTGTATTACCTGCTGCCGCCGCTCATTTTACCGGCGGGTTGTCCTTAGTGCCTTTAGCACTCCAGGCTTTCGAAAAAAAAGAGACAAAGGATATTACCGAAAGCCTAACCGGAAAAGAAGGAGAAAAGATATTAAAGGGTTTTGTAAATCCTCAGAAGAAAGAAGATCAATATACATTGGTTAGGCACTTCAGAGAGGATTTCAAAAAAATGATCGATAAATCGGAAATAAAAAAACTCGTCGTAATAATCGACGATTTAGACCGGTGTACTCCCGAAAGAATTATTGAAAATCTTGAAGCGATAAAATTATTTCTTAATGTAGAAAAAACAGCTTTCATCATTGGCGCTGATCCACGAATAGTGCGTCACGCTATTGAGTACCGCTATAAAACGGATAGTATTGAAAATGCAGAGGACGCAGATACTCAAAATAGACGTATTGTAAGTGATTACCTGGAAAAGCTAATTCAGATTCCATATATACTACCTAAGTTATCAGACAACGAAGTGGAAACCTACATGACTTTGCTGTTCTGCAAAAAAGAATTAGATAAAAGTTTTCAAAAGGTATTAGCTGCATTCTACGAACATCGAAAGACAAATCGTTACGGTGTTTTTGGATTTGGTGATATCCAAGGACTCATTGATGCAGATGAACAAAAGAAGCTGGGTCAAAGCGTTTCTTTGATAGCATCGCTTTCTTCCGTAATAACAGAGGGCTTAAATGGCAACCCAAGACAAATTAAGCGATTCCTTAACACTTTTACCCTCCGTAATAGATTGGTAAAAGTTGCCAATATTGTCGATTTTAAGATTGATATTCTGGCTAAGCTTATGGTTTTAGAATATGCAAATCCTGAACTCTTTCGAAAAGTTTACGAATGGCAAAGTATGCAAAACGGTGAGCCTGAACAACTGGAAGAATTAGAAAAGCTTGCTGAAGCTTCAAAGAAAGAAGAATTAAAAGCTATTTCTGCCGATTGGGGGACGGATAAGATTATTCGTTGGCTAAAGGTAGAACCAAAGTTGGCTAAAGTAGATCTGCGGGATTATTATTGGATTTCACGGGATCAGTTGACAGGTTCTATAAGTGGTTCTTCTTTGGTGCCAACACACATTCGGTCATTATTTAAAAAGCTGGTGGAACATGGTTCAGGAACCATATTAGCGAAAATCGTTTCCTCAGAAGTTCTAAATAAGTTAAATGAAATTGAAATGGAACACTTAACGAGATTGCTTGAAAAGGAACTTTCCAAAATGCCTGAGAATGCTTCGATACACAAAGTTTATATTGAGTTGATGTCTCAAAATATCGGTGGCAGTTTGAACTCATACAGCCGCATAATCCGCCAAATCGATCATGCTAAAATACCGTTCAGTTTACGTTCGGAATTTCAACTTGCAGCAACAAAGAATACTGCCATTACATCAATTTATAAAATATTCAAATCCGATTCACAGATTGCTAAAGCTTTAAACCCTAAAAAATAATGGGAACTACACAAAGAATTTCGCCCGGAGTGTCTGGGCAGCCAAACTGGGGCGATTTAAACAAGTCCGTAACCAATGTCGCAAAAAGTGTTGAAAAAGAACATAGTCCCAACAATTCGGAGACAGATGCCCAGCAAGATGCTAATGATTATAAAAAATTAATCAATCGGCGTAATTATCATGTCAAAGCAGTCTACAAAAATCTTATTAAGACTGGTGGAGGCGCAAAAAGCATCACCAGTGGAAAATCAAGTTCAATAGGCAAAGCCGGTTTAAAATCTTCGGGAAAGATAGCGGGCTTCTTTTCCAGCGTCGGCAGCAGCGGCCTTCAAAACGCATTAAATAATATAGGCTTCGGCAATCTTGCAGGCAAAAGTATTCAGGACGTAGTTGATTATCTGCTACTGTACTGTGCTGATTCTAATACCGGCATGGATGATACTGCTGCTAACAAAGCTTCTTGTGAAGTTTGGAACGAGTTGGCTGAATTAGCGGGAAATGATTTAGATAAATTCGAAGAACTTCTAAAAGATTACGTCGATGGTAGCGGATTATCCGATTTGTTATGCAGCTTTTGGGGATACTATATTTTTGAACACCTATCACAAAGATTTCAGGAAAAGATAACACAACAAAAAGGTGAAAGCATCAGCACAGAAACTTTTAAAATTATTAAGGACGATATCATGGGTCAGGTAAAGGTCTTAAACCAAACGAGACAGGTCAGTAAAATCGACTGGAAAGGCCCGGAAGGAACAAAACAAATAGAAACTATCTTTCAATCTATTATAAATATTATTAGCGATGAAGATAACAATTAACGTTAAACAGCCCGTTTACGATATTCCAAGCGGCTTGACCACCATTAGGCTAACAACCCCGTTAGCCGCGCAGGCTGATATTCATATTGATTTCAAAAAGTTGCTTCCATTTGCCAACTTAGTACCAATTGAGATAGTTGATTTCTTCAATATTTCAGCGGCAATTTACGGCATCGACCGTTTTATTGAAAGAAAAGTAAATTCCGTGGATGGCTGGTCAAGAGAACTATCCGTAGAGTTTCCGGTTGCTGATGTTAAAAAATGGAAAGCCGTAAAGGAGGAATTAGGTGCCTTGCTTTCTTTTCAAACCGGTGACTACTGGACGGTTGATTTTTATCAAAATAAATTTACTTTTCCCAACAAGCCCCTGGAGCCTGAATTCAATTCAACCTTTGCTCAGGTTAATCTTTTTTCGGGCGGCCTGGATTCATTGATCGGAGCAATTGATTTTTTAAAATCAAAGGGAAATGAAAAGGTATTATTTACCTCGCATTATGACTCTCAGATGCATGGCCCGAAAGGAGATCAAAAGGACCTTTTAAAGGAAATAGAAGCTGTTTACCCAGGTAGATTCGCTTACATTCCGTCAATAAGAGTCTCTCTTGATAACTCCACGATCCCTAAAGAGACAACTTTCAGAAGCCGGTCCATTTTATTTATAGGCATAGCATTAATGGTTGCCCAAACGAAAAAGGTGCCAATTGTCGTTCCAGAAAATGGTACAGTTTCATTGAATTATCCCTTAAGCCCTTCAAGAAGGAGTGCTTGTAGCACACGAACTACGCATCCTACCGTAATTTCAGCTATCCGGAGTCTTTGGAAGCGCTTAGGTATTCAAACGGATATATCAAACCCTTACGAATTACATACAAAAGGCGAGATGGTCAAAAATTGCATGGACCTCCCCACATTGAAAACCATTGTTAATGTTTCCAATTCCTGCGGAAAAAGAGGTCACCGGGCACATTGGGATGAACCTACAGCATCGCATTGCGGCATTTGTATGCCCTGTGTTTACAGGAGGGCGTCGCTGTTGTCAATGGTTGACAAAACCACGTATGGAAACGACATAAACAAACTGATACCTTTTAATACACAGAAAGGACAAGATGTTGGTGCCTGTTTAGAATATTTAAAAGAACCTTTAACGGTCAAACAAATAAAGGATGAACTCATTATCAACGGGCTTAAAGATTTGGCACAAATCAACGCATATGTAGACGTTGTATTGAGAACAAGAAAAGAATTAAAAAATTGGATTAAAGTAATTGGCAATAATGTTGTTAAAACCAAAGCAGGAATTTAATGATTGATACCCATTGCCATATTGATTTATATGCCGACCCATTAAAAATTGCCAATGAATCTGAAAGATTGGGAATTATTACAATTGGCATGACCAATTTGCCAAGCCATTTTGAAATGGGTTATCTTCATCTATTGTCATTTAAATGTGTAAGACTTGCATTGGGAATGCATCCACTTTATGCAAATCAACATGAAAGAGAAATTAATTCTTTTGTTTCAAATCTATCAAAGACCTCTTATATTGGAGAAATAGGATTAGATTATTCAAGAGAGGGCATCTCTACTAAGGAACTGCAATTAAATTCACTTAGAAGGATTCTTAAAGAAATAAGTGGCAAGAAAAAAATATTGAGTTTACATTCAAGAAAAGCGGAAAAGGATGTATTGGATCTATTAATTGCAAACAATATACAAAATGCTATTTTCCACTGGTATTCTGGGCCACTATCATTAATTGAAAAGATTATAAATGCAGGTTATTATTTTTCTATCAATCCCGCAATGATAAAATCAAAGTCGGCGCAGGAAATAATAAAACAAATACCATTAAACAAAATACTAACAGAAAGCGATGGCCCATTTATCGACATACAAATGAAGCCCGTAGAACCGAAAGATATGGTTTTAGTTTGCCAATACCTGTCGAATATTTGGAACAAATCATTAATTGAAACTGAGTTTATTATTTCTTCAAATTTCCAGAAGTTACTTTCCAATATAAAAGCCTAAGTGCAGACCTATTTGTAAAGTCCTTGTACCACGCAAAATATTACAATGACTATTCTACCTTTTAAACATTATAGGTATTATGATGCGATATGTTGCATCCTAATTATAGTTTTAAGGTGCCCAAAAATGGTATTAATTGTTCGATTGGAGTCCTTGACTCTCCAGTATGAGGGAGGTAATTATAAAAGTTAATGAAGTTTAATAAAGTCATTATCAGTTACGATAAGGCCCTTCGCATTCGCAACTGCTTGTAAATCATCTAAAAAGTTCGACTTTTCGCCGCCTCCCTCTACCCAATCTGCAACGACATTATCTATTTTCAGTGGAGAATAAAGAAACAAGCTTCATCAAATCTTCAAGAAAAGAGTTCGAGGTTTTGTACCGATGGGTTCACCTTTCAGATATTTGACTACTAATATTTCCAAATAAGTAAACCAATTGGGCCTCGAACAATCAAGATGAACCTAAATAAATCAGGCTCATCCTTAAAATTATTATTAAATAATTGAAAGCTTATGCTTTAATGCTGCCATATCCTCACTAATTTTCAAATCAATAATTTTAGCATAGTGCTGTGTCTGTTTAAGGGATTTATGTCCTAACATTTTGGATACTGTTTCAATGGGAACACCATTACTAAGCGTTACAGTTGTGGCGAATGTATGACGGGCAATGTGGAATGTTAGTTTTTTATTGATATCACAAGTATCCGCTATCTCTTTCAAATAGGCATTCATCTTTTGATTAGTCAACACAGGTAGCACATAATTATCATTGCGGCATTTTGGATGATCATTATACTTCTCCATTATTGCTAATGCAACAGGTAAAAGGGGAAGCCTGGTCGGAGAACCGGTCTTTTGCCGCTCCGTTATGATCCATTTTTCACCGTCTATGCCAGTAACGATCTGTGTACGGCGGAGCTTACTTACATCGACATAGGCCAAGCCAGTGTAGCAACTAAACAGGAAAATATCACGCACATTATTTAATCTATCAATATTAAATGATTTTTTACTTATTGCATTCAGGTCCTCTTTTGTTAATGGAACTATTGTTACCTCTTTTTGAACAGTTTTAAAGTCTATAAAAGGGTCATGCTTCAACCACCCCTTGCGAATACATTGAATAATGATTGTTTTTACGGTACTAATATATTTCATTGCTGAATTATGCCCATACCCAAGAGATTTGTGAATGTTTTGAGGCGGAC
>CAIYVS010000309.1 GCA_903929655.1 uncultured Bacteroidota bacterium
AGATCGGAAATGAGCCATTGTGAGCATCTCAAAGAGTTGCTTGAAGCCGAATTATCTGTAATAAAAAAACATGCCTTACCTCACCATTCTTCCGCACGATACGGTGGTGAAAAGCCGAATTACCTAATGCGTGCTCACTATCTTTAATTGACCTTATTGCATAGTCAATATCTTCCGGGTGAATAAAAGTTATCCATGTTTTGTATAATTGTAAATTATCAGCAGACTCAAGCCCGTATATCCTGCAGGCTTCTTCAGACCATTCTGCAATGCCTTTTGAAAAATCAAACTCCCAACTGCCAAAGTGAGCAATTGCCTCGGCGTCTTTTAGCTGTAATTCGCTGCGTATTATATTGTCCTCCATTTGCTTTCTTTGTTTCTCTTTTTCAAAAACATTCAAAGCAAATGAAATATCATCAGTCGCTTCCTTTAAGAGCCTGATTTCTTCTTCGTCAAATAAATTAAGCTTGGAAGACAATAAAGTGAATACTCCAATGGTTTCATCTGATTTAATGATAGGTAAGACAATACAGGATTTAAGTCTCCGAAGTGAGGCATATTTTTTTAAAATGTTCTTTTCCGGTTCATTGTCAAAATCATTAATTACATATAATTTGCCGTTTCGTAAAGCATTTGCAATCGGACCATCATCATCATAAGTTGAATTGTTTAGAAATTCAAAGTCGCCGGCTGGCAGATTCCCATGTGCAACAATTCCTAGTTTTTTGTTTATTTTATCCGGAATACCTATCCATGCTATTTCAAATTTACCTATATCAATAGCAATATTACAGGCTTTTTCAAAAAGCGTTTCTTCGTTCCCAACCTCAACAATGGTTTGGTTGATCTGGCTAATGAATGCATAAAGACGGTTTGCGTTTATCAATTCATCTGCACGTTTTTCTTTCTGCTCGTTTTGAAATGCAAGCTCTTTGTTAGCAATGATCAGTTCATCTGCACGTTTTTCTTTCTCCTCGTTTTGAAATACAAGTTCTTTGTTAGCAATGACCAGTTCTGCTGCACGTTTTTCTTTCTCCTCGTTTTGAAAAGCAAGTTCTGAATTGAATTGATTTAATTTTTCAATAGTGCTCTTTCTATTTTTGAATTCCCTGATCATAAAAAAAATCAGGATCGAAATAATTATAAAAGTGAGAATTATACTTGCAAGAGATGCCCGGCTTGCAACTTTTATTAATTTATTGTCGTCCTTATTTCTTCCAGCCAACAATGTATTTTCTACTTGTAACAAGAGGTAAACATTGTTTCGTATTTCATCAGTTTGCCGTTTTTCTTCTGCTGTGACTAATTCACTATGCATACCCCTCATATCACCCCTGTTCTTTTCCCAAAAGTGAAGCAATTGATCAATGTTTTTTTTAAGCAGTATAACATTATTCGTTTGTTCTGCATTATCCAAAACCAATTTCTTTAATTCTTCAATTGCCGGAAGAACAAGCAGTATTCCTTCATTATATGACTGTAAGAATTGCTTTTCGCCAGATGCCCTGAAACTGCTTTGTCCTGTTTCCAGGTCTGTCATCAGATTTTGAATATTCTGTATAGCATTTACAACTTTGTAAGAATGTATAACCCATGCACTTAAATTTGCTTGTTTTTTGAAGCTCAGATAAGAAGTAAAACCGGTAATCGCACTTAATAAAAATACAAATGCAAAGCCTATATATAATTTATTATTAAAACGGTATGGTATA
>CAIYVS010000310.1 GCA_903929655.1 uncultured Bacteroidota bacterium
AGCAATAATCCCAATTGTCCTAACCACATCTTTGTGTCGAATGCCTTTACTCCCAACAATGATGGATTGAATGATGTCTTCAGGCTGAACGCACAGAATGATCTTGCTTTAAGTTCCTTTAATATGATGGTGTATGACAGGTTTGGAAACCGGGTTTATAATTCTTATTATTTAGACCTTGGATGGGATGGCACTTTTCTTGGTACGCCCTGCGATGTTGGTGTGTATTACTAGATCATAACGTTTAATTATGTTGATAATAATACGCTTGAAGTAAAGACTAATACCTTGAGGGGGGACGTGACGCTTATAAGGTAAATTGCCAGAGGAAAAGAGAAGGCCCACCGACTTCAATACACAAGAGAAGTAACGACATTGAATGATAGCATTTTTGTTTATCGCTTAAGTCTACCCAACATACACAAGAATGCAGCTATATAGAACATCGCAGTCAGAAGTCTTATTTGAGTATGCCCCTATCGTTTTATTTTGGTCTGTTTATTTATAAAAGATTGGGGAAAGCCTAACCCAATTAAGCACATATTAACAAACCAATTTCTTAATAGTGGAATAAAGTTGCCGCCGACGGCACCAAAAAAAGCTAATACAGTAAGTAGATTCGCATATTTATCTATAAACTGCTTTATATCAGGGAATAGCGAAAAAAGTTTACTGGCTCCAAACAATAGACCAATAAGTAAAGTTGCGTATAATATTCTTATTATGATTATTATTCGATTGATAACGACTTTTTGAAATCTTGTAAATTGGCTATATCCCCCATCAATTCCGATGTCCTTTAATGTAATAATTAAATCGACAGCTTTAATTGACGTAATAATATTGATGTCGCTTTTATTCGACATTAAATCTGAATTATTATTTATTTTGAGATAAGAATTATTAAGGAAATCTTTAGGAAAATCATTTTTATCTAAAAGATTGGCTAGACAAATTGTGATTTCAGGAGCATTGTTTTTACTATAAAAGTCATCGCTAAGTAAATTGCTAAAGGTTGTCGTGTTAATAGAAGTGGTTCTTGACGCTACTACCTTCTTGATCCAATTCGTATCTAAACCAAATTTTAATACACCAGTGATAATTACAAAAATGAGAAGATCGTCATGAATATATGGTTGCGAGCTTTCTTTACTTGGCTCTCTACGACTTAAAACATTATATGCCTCACTAAACAAGGATTTATTATCTAAACTTATAGACTGGATAATTTTAAAATAAAAACTATTGATTTCTGCCATCGCGTCTGCAATGGGCATAGCAATAGGATTCCTTGATAGTAAAGCGAAAAAGCCGTTTAACTTATCACTCGATTTAATGTGTGAAAGATATTCACTTCTATTTTCTAAAGAAACCATTTTTTTCTCTTTAGCTTATAATTTAAATTGTCGGGATCCCATCCTGGAACTTTTCTCATCTTACTTAGCAATTTGGAGATTAATGATGAATATAACATTGTAGCTGGTTGTTCACCAGGCAAGAAGCTTCTCCAAGATAAATACGTAAAGGAGAATATTTGTTGCACTATATATGCTAAGTCGGTAAACAATAATTTCTCAATGTCTTCATTCTCAAAATTTCCTTGAGGAGTTCTAATCTTGATTTGTATTGGATTACTCATACCATGAACATCTGTCTTCAATTCTTTTGCTCCTAACATTTGGATAAGAGCCGTTGTTGAATCTATAAAAATGTTTGATGCCCTATCGGGAATAAATGCACCTTTCACTTGGTTGCTCCCATAATAAGTGGGAATACCCTTTTGGCTATTTTCAAATAATTTGAATGGATGAGTTTTGCTTATTGTTACAAAAGCAAACTGAATTTTATATTTTTGTAAATTGTTGAACAAGCTGGCTAATAACTTCAAATTCAACATTTTTTATCGGTTTAAATATGTGAAAGATCAAACGTATTGTGTCTCCTTCACTCCAACCTTGTTCTTTTTCTAATCTTTCAAACGAGAGTTTCAGGCTCTTTAAAAGTTCATTGAAATAGTCTTCATAAGGTACATCTTTGGCTTTATCTGCTAATAGGTATTGACCATCACTTGACATGAAAGTTGTAATTCCAACAACTCTGTCTTGAGCAGCCCCTTTAAAGGAGTTTTCTCGAATCCAACTGTGCCCAATCCCAATTACGATTTCTCGATCTACTGATCTACTAGAAGGTAATACCCAAGGTGTACCACCCATTTTGGCATAAAGTTGTAGGGCTATTGCATTTAATAAATATTCATTAGCAGTCCGGATCTTTTCAGATATAATAAACTGCACAGGTATTTCAAGTAGTAATAATTTTGCTTTTATTTTATAATATGGGTTATTAGTGTCATCAAGCTTTTTAAAATCACTAGGTATTTCTATTATGGCCAGATCAGGCCGGTTATCATCCGCCTCTTTTATTATCCTCAAATATTCATTCATGTCAAATGACATGATTTCCTGGATATTGAATTGAACCTCATGCAAGTCATATTTTTTCTGAGATC
>CAIYVS010000311.1 GCA_903929655.1 uncultured Bacteroidota bacterium
CCATTGTGACATGTAGGTAATACTATTTTTTCATTTCTTATATTTTCTAAATAGCAGCACGCAATAGCCCTTCTTTCATCATTTTCTTTATCAAGGTATTTAAGTTTGATCTTCAGAAATGCAGCCTGTAATTCATCTAAACGGCTATTGATACCTTTAAATAAGTTGTAGTATTTAACATTAGAACCATAATTACGATATGCTTTTAATATACCTGCAAGTTCATCATCATTTGTTGTAATTGCACCAGCGTCACCAAGAGCTCCAAGGTTTTTACCAGGATAAAAACTAAAGCCAGCTGCATCGCCCCAATTACCCGCTTTTTTATCATTCAATATTGCGCCATGTGCCTGTGCTGCATCTTCTACAACTAAAAGGTTGTGTAGCTTTGCTATTTCACATACTTTGTCCATTTCACAAAGCTGTCCATATAAATGCACGGGCATTATTGCCTTTGTTTTTGCGCTAATAAGCTTTTCTATATTTTCAGGAGCAATAAGGCAAGTGTTATTATCGGGCTCCGCAAGCATCGGAACCAAGCCTGCCTTAGATATAGCTAAGATGGAAGCTATATAAGTATTGGCAGGCACAATTACCTCATCCCCTTCTTTTAGTTTACCTAAAAGTTTATAACCTTCCAATATTAATATCAACGCATCCAATCCGTTTGCAACACCTAAACAGTACTTAGTACCGCAAAAAGAAGCAAATTCTTTTTCAAAAGTTTCCAACTCGTTTCCTAAAATAAACCAACCGCTTTGAAGCACTCTCTTAAAAGCAACTTCAAACTCATCCCCGTATTGCAGGTTAATATTCTTTAAATCTAAAAAAGGGATCATTTATGTAGAATTAATCCATTGAACAATTACAATTATAAAATCAAATTACTTATCCTTCAACTTTTTATAGAGCGTGATGAACATCACTACCCTTCCGGAATTACCATCCAGGTTTAACGGCTTAAAAGGGTCTATATCTGCTACCCCATGTTCAATAGAACCGTCATAAACAATCAGATCACCTAACTCAATAGCATCTTCATTTGAAACTTGTTTATCATCTACCACCACATACCCACCTCCTTCAGTATAATCGATACCCTTTTGAGTAATAGGCAATACAAACTGGATAAATTCACCTCCCAATTTTTTTGAAGTGTCAACATTGTAAGAATCAGCGTGAGTGCATAAAAAGCCTCCACCGCTTGGATAGTATTGGTATCTTTTTGCAAAAAAAGACCCATTCTGGTCTAACTCTTCTTTTGTGAACGATTTGCCTTGCATTATCTCCCACAACTTCACCAACTTATCAAAGACAGCTTTTTCACTATTAGAAAGTGTTTCATCATTTCTATAAAGTATCATGAAAAACCTCGGAATGCTTTGCGTGCCCGAAAACTGGCCAACAGAAAATTTCAGCAAATCATTATTTACAATTTCAGAAGGTTGGACATTTGTAGTTCCTCTAGGTTCTAATGATTTGTAAATTTTTAAGAACTCCTCCTTCACTGCCTTTACTTCAGGCCCTGAAAAAAGGCCTCTTAATAAAAGATGTCCTCCATTCAATAAATTCCTCTTTAAAGAATCATATTGAAGGGCAAAATCTTCCAGGCCATTTAAATTAACAATCATAAATCTATTTTATTAAAAAGCTAAATCCTGATACTATCATTTTATAATTTCAGCATAGCCAACTCCACTCCTGCC
>CAIYVS010000312.1 GCA_903929655.1 uncultured Bacteroidota bacterium
AAGACCTGACTGTTAAAGGAGACAAAGACCACATAAAGATAAATGTAAAAGATTAAATACAGTTTATAATAAATTATATTTCAATGCATTCTCTCTAAAAGTGAGAATGCATTTTTATTTTTAAAAAAATCAATACATATGCCATTTATTAAGCGTTTGTTAATGACTGGTTAACGACGTGTAAAAATTATTAGGAAGATTAAACAAAAATAATCTTTGTATATCGAAGCAAGTAAATAAGTATGCTTCTGCACAACATCGTTTTTTCTCTCTTATCCTTTATATGTAAGGGCCCTTTCAAGGGCCTTTTTTTTATCCCTTATATTGCTTTATTACGTATCTTTCATTAAGATATCACTGGTATGGAGCTTAACAAAAACGAGTCAGAGATCATACAAAATGCCATCAACGAGTGGGAACGCGAATCTGTCCTGGACCATGAAACCGCAACCCAACTAAGAAACAGCATCTCCCTCAGAAAATCAGAAAGACAGCTACTCGCCCGCTACTTCTTCATCATCTCCATATCCTGTGCCCTGCTTGCCTTTGGTGCCATTTTTATAGACGAGAAACTGCTCGAAAAATTAAAACAATATTTCTCACTCAGCAACATCATTATTGCAGCCATCACCGCAATCATATCAGTAGCCTGGTTCTGGTACATATCTAAAAGAAGGCAGCGCCTCAGTTCGCTTACATACGAGATATACATGATATTAGGAGCCCTGTGCTCCCTCTCCAGTCTCGTCTATATTTTCAAAGACATCAGTGCCGGTTCCAGCTATAACTCATTGTTAATTTGCGCCTCCTTATTATTATTCCTGCTCAGCATCCTGCTCCGCTCCTCAGCACTCTGGGCTGCTGGCATTATAGCCCTTACGCTCTGGTTTGGTGCATTTACCAGCTACATGAGCCACAATAACCTTTTCCTCGGCATGAACCTGGTAGTAAGATTCACCATTTTCGGCCTCTTGATGATGGCTATATCATATATTCAGTCATACATCAAAGCGCTTTCATTTACAGGCAAGCTCACATTTTCTTCAGGTTTGCTCATTTTCCTGCTCTCTATGTGGGGCGTTTCTCTCTTTGGCAATTTCAATACCCTCGATGAATGGTGGAAAGTAAGGCAAAGCCACGAAATGGTATATGCCATCCTCTTTGCACTCGCTGCCGGCGCCGTCTTCTTTCTGGGCATAAAAAATAAAGATGCATTCTCCCGCGACATGGGCATAACCTTTTTGCTCATCAACCTCTACACACGCTATTTCGAGTACTTCTGGGATACTATGAACAAAGGCATCTTTTTTCTCATCCTGGCCCTCACATTCGGTCTTCTGGGCCGCTGGCTCGAAAGAAATAAACGAAACAAGCGCAAACAGATAAACGCCTGAACCCCAAAAAATAGAATTATTTTCGCCCTTTTCAGCTATGGCAAGATACTTCCTGGAACTAATGTATGATGGCACAGCCTTTCATGGCTCGCAATTGCAGGGATATCTGCCCACCGTTCAGTTAGCGGTCAATAAAGCCCTCACAACATTATGCGGCACAGCAATCGAATCTTTTGGCGCAAGCCGCACCGACGAAGGTGTACATGCACTATGCAATTTTTATCATTTCGACATAGAACAGGAATTGCACCCACATTTTTTATATAAGATCAATTCCATATTGCCCCACACCATCGCCCTCAAAAAGATATACCTGGTCAATGGAGATATGAATGCCCGTTTCAATGCCTTGGCCCGCACCTATCGCTACAGGATATACAAAAAGAAAGACCCCTTCTTATATAAAAGGGCCTGTTACTACCCCCTCAAAATCCAGCCTGCGGTATTGCACCTTACCGCCGCCATACTGAAAGAATACCAGCACTTCGAAGCCTTTTCAAAACGCAAAACACAGGCCAAAACCTTTACCTGCAATATTTTTCAGTCCCGCTGGGAACAGCAGGGCGATGAACTGCACTACATAGTAGAAGGCAACCGTTTTTTAAGAGGCATGGTTCGCGGCCTCGTAGGCACCCAATTGCAGGTAGCAAGGGAAAAATGCAGTATCGACGATTTCCGCAAGATCATAGAATCTGCTGATTGCACCAAGGCCGATTTCAGCGTACCGGGGCATGGTCTCTACCTCGAAAATATTAGCTACCCCCCAGGAAGCCTTACAGAACTGGACTTAAAATAATCAAGCTATGATCACACTCCACACACCCCAACTTTCATTTACGCTAAGGCCCTGGCAATTGTCCGACCTGCCCTCCCTCGTAAAACACGGTAACAACAAAAAGATATTCGACAACATGAGGGATATGTTTCCCTACCCTTACACCGAGG
Source organism: uncultured Bacteroidota bacterium (assembly GCA_903929655.1). Classification (GTDB taxonomy): domain Bacteria; phylum Bacteroidota; class Bacteroidia; order Chitinophagales; family Chitinophagaceae; genus JABDGU01. The sequence continues at coordinate 2,340 of CAIYVS010000312.1, forward strand.
AAGCAGGTATAAAATTCCTCCATCGCATCATGGCCGACAAGCCCACAAAAGTATTTGCTATCGAGATAGACAATGAAGCCTGTGGCAGCATCGGCATTTTTCCTCAGGAAGACATCAGCAGGATTAATGCTGAACTCGGTTACTGGCTATCAGAAAAACACTGGGGCAAAGGCATCATAACAGCCGCAGTAAAAGAAATGGTAAAATACGGCTTCGAAACCTGGCCCATCCAAAGGATATATGCCATCCCCTTCCCTGAAAACAAAGCCTCCCAGAAAGTACTCCAAAAAGCAGGCTTCAGGCTCGAGGCAACAATAGAAAAATCCATTATCAAGAACAATATCATACAAGACGAACTCATATACGCCATCCGTCGCAGCTGATGTATTTGGTCGCCCATTTCATTGCTAATCCATGACACTTAAGTAATAAAGAAGCTGTCTCAAAAGTCCGAGACAGCCCCTTTTATTTAATGGTATCTTTTATTAAAGCAATTTCGGGCTTAATATACTCAGGGAAAATAGTAAGTAACTTAAGCTGTGACAGGGGTTTTGTAATATAGCCCGATACGAGCGGATTTTGAGCTTTCTCTTTATCATGTGGGTCAACAGAGGAAGAAAGCATGTATATTTTAACTTGCTGCCTAACTATTATCACCTTGCACTTCTCTAAAACATGTTCAGGAAAACTATTTAACTCTTCCATGAATTCCCATGCGTCCATCATAAGCATATTTATATCCAGGAATATAATTTCAGGGAAATTGTCAGGATCGGACTCAGATATTCGTTTTAAATTATCAAGGGCTATAATTGGATCTTCAAATATTTTTATGTTTTTGGCAAAGCCCACTCTTTCTATTGCATTTTGGTGAATATGGTTGAAGATATTGTCATCATCTACCAGGAATAGTCCATTGATCTGTTTCATATATATCTTGTTTTGGCATGCATATATTCTCCTTTTGCCAGGCATACAATTCTATAATAACTTTCTGATATAGAAACAAGTGTAACCTGCTATTAATTTTTTCTCCCCTAAACTGTTTTAAATCTTTAATTAGAAATGATAGGAAATATATAGATTAGTACAAATCAGTCCTAAAGGTAAAAACACTATCTCGCATAAACCTTACATAAATTGAACTATATGTTGCATCTATCACATGTTTTCATATTATAAGTATATATAAACCATCTCGTGTAAGATGTTCCGAAGGACCCACCGCTGGCAAGAATGCCGCATAGCTATGTGCAAAGGGTTCTTGTGCCAGGAAGCTACACAAACAACACGCAGCATAGCTACCCCTCTCCTTTGTCATACAGAGCCAGTCGAAGTAGGCCGGGAGAGGCTCCCTTTTTTTTCTTTCCGCTCCCACAGCCACTTTCAAAAAAATATTTGGATTCGCCCCTTTCACGATAGTATCTTTAACATGAATTTGGATAAGTATTAAATTTAAATTCATGTGTTCTTTGACATACATCTATCGCCGTAGTTTCTTTTATCAATCGCCGAAACTAAAGTGAAGGAGATAGCGAAGGAGGATAGATTCTATCAACATTGCAATACGCTATCTAAGGGCCAGTTTCCTTATCCACAAAATGAGAAAAAAAAATGCTCAGAAAAGCGGCTATATTAAATCCAACAATTTAATAATCAATTATTTAGATCAAAATAAAGGGGCAGGAAAGCGGCCAAAAAGAGGCAACTATTTTGTGAACAAGTCTGGCAAAAAATATTGACCATTGCATCCGTATATTGTGTAAAATTTTAAGCAGGAATAATTAATGTGTGGCATCACTGGCATATGGCGTTTAAACAATCAAAAAGTCTCAACTCAGGATATCAGTGTTTTCAATGATACACTGAAACACAGAGGGCCTGATGGCAGCGGCATATACATAGACGAAAATGCCTGCCTTGCCCTGGGCCAGCGCCGCCTCGCTATCTTCGATCTTTCGGATGCAGGCAGGCAACCCATGAGCTATCTGAACGGAGAACTGCAAATAACTTATAACGGCGAAATATTTAATCATGTAGAGCTAAAAAATGAACTGCAGGCAAAAGGACACCGCTTTGCCACCCGGACTGATACCGAAGTGATACTGGCCGCTTATAAAGAATGGGGCGAAGATTGCCTGCCACGCTTCAACGGCATGTGGGCCTTCGCCATCTGGGACACGCGCAAACAAACACTATTCATCAGCAGGGACCGGTTCGGCATCAAACCACTATACTATACCTATAGCCCAGGGCAGCTCTTTGCATTTGCATCAGAATCGGTAGCCTTCGGAAGTCTGGATGGTTTTACAAAAGAGGCAGATGAAAAAAATATCAGCCTCGGCCTGCAGAATGCATACTACCTGGAATCCGTTGGTAAAACCATCTACCGCAATATCCATAAACTTTTGCCGGGGCATCAGCTCACATTAAAAGCAGGTAGCCCAATAAAGATCGGGAGGTGGTGGAATACTTCAGATCACCTGACAGAGGTGCCCGCAAGCTACCCCGAACAGGTAGAAAAATTCAGGGAATTGTTTTATGATTCCTGTAAACTCAGGCTGAGAAGCGATGTGCCCCTTGGCCTCACACTTAGCGGTGGCCTCGACTCATCTTCTGTTTATGCAACTATACAAAAGCTATACAAAGAAAAAAAGTTCGACCAGCAGCACTCGCCGCAGGAACAGCCCAGGGCATTTATAGCCTCATTTCCAGGTACTACCATGGACGAGAAAAAATATGCCGACGAAGTGATACAATTCTACAATGGCACTGCTACCTATATCTACCCCGATGGAAACAATATAAGCGACTCGATCATTGCAGAAATAAAGAAAGAAGACTTTATCTTCCTAACACCACCTGTTGTACACAACATCTATAAAGAAATAAAAGAGCAGGGAATCAAAGTTTCTATGGATGGTCATGGAGTGGATGAAATGCTCTTCGGTTATCCCTGGATGATACGAGACTGGATGTTGCAAGCCAAAAACGCAAAGTCTGTAAGCCTCTTCCTGATGTATGCAGGCATGAGAAATGAAACAGGCAGCAGCCTGGGCAAAGCAATAAAAGAAAGCAGTAAAATATGGAAAGGATATTTTGCTAAAAAAGCAATGGGCAATAAATGGTTGCAGCACCCGCAAATATTTGAAGACCTGAATACTGATAGGCAGAGCGACGCTGTAAACAACATAGTGTACCAAAGCTTTCATAGCAGCACCCTCCCTACCCTGCTGCGCAACTGGGACCGTGCTTCCATGCGACATGGAGTGGAAATACGCATGCCCTTTATGGACTGGCGCCTGGTCTCTTATGTCTTCAGTTTACCTGTGGAAAGCAAAGTAAAAAACGGGTTTTCAAAAAGGATATTACGCGATGCCATGAAGGGCGCTTTACCTGAAAACATCAGGACACGCAAATATAAGATCGGCATAAATGCCCCCATGCTGGAATGGTTTAACGGCCCTATGTCTGCGTTTATAACAGATGCCGTACGATCAGCCAGCTTTCTTCAATCCCCCATCTGGAACGGACCACTATTAAGGGACATGGCCATAAAACTATGCAGCGAAAAAAAATGGACACAGCGCGATTGCGATAGCTTCTGGCCCTATCTTAATGCCTGGATATTGATGAACTGAAATGAAAACATCAGTGATAGCATTGATTTCAGATCAATAAGAATAGGTAGGCAAATATGCCGACTGGCTATCTTCAACTGATATGGTATAAGGCACACCGCCTTCCACATTCGGCTGGGCATAACCTGTATGATAACCTACACCATAAATATGATACAGACCTACTTTCAGATTGCGGAAAGTAGCCGTTGGGATGGTATCAAGCATAGTTACATTAGCAATAGAGTCGTCATAAACACCATTAGCGGGAGCATCTAATATTCCGTATTTTATGTAAACCTTACAGCTATCAAGGAAAGTACCATGAGCCTCCGGAATAACCGTTAAAATGGCATTGCCGCCCTTACCGCCTCCTGTAATGGGGTTCTGTGTTTTATTGCAATTTGAAGAGGTCAAAGTGAAGTAAGCAAGGACAATGACCAAAAAGATATTTACAGGATGTTTCATATTGCAAAATTAAGAAATTATAAAACGTGCTTCTTATTAAAATAGAAATATTTCTGTACACCTATGAGATATAATGGATATTGATGCAGGTAAGACTGATTGACCAATGGAAAACCAACCGAGAAATCAATCCTGACATCGGACTTAACAATGCACTGTATCCCCGGATTGATCTCTATATAGCTGCCGGCCTGCAAAGCAGGATTTGTATTGGGGAAGGTAATATAGTTGTTATAGGGAGGGTTGGGGCTTTCTACCTGCTGCACATTGGCAGCGCCGTATGTTTTGCCCGTAAATTCCATATAAATGTTCCAGTTCGTTTCGTTGTAATTGGTATAATGACGGGGAAACAAAAGGTAGCCTAAAGACAGATCGTAGGTAACTGCATTGCCATATTTAAGTATGGTTGGGTAAACACCTCTATACTGATCGTAGGTATTGCCATTAAACTCTTTAGGCAGAATAAAGCCTCCTGTAAATGAAACAGCGTAGTGTTTTATTAAGTAGGTAGTTATAATACCTGCGCCAATGCCTGTATTGTGGTCTTCCAGTATAGGTTCCGTTAGGTGAGATTGTATGTTTATATAAGATGCCTCTCCATAAGCCGACATCCTGAAATGTTTGTTTTCAGCATCGAGGTTTAGAAATTTATACTGGGCGTACAAGTCGATTCCGTCAAAAATATAGGGATAGGCTATACCCTTCTGCACAGTATTTTCATTGCCTGTCGGCGCGCCGCTTACGCTGTGGTTATGGGTAATAAAATCGAAAGGCAGATCTTTTTGATGATAATTGGAGACAACCGCAGTTGCAGAAATACTAAGTTTGGAAGTGAGGCCATACATTAGTTTATAAGCTAAAATATTGCGGTATTGGTCTACTTCTTTATAAGCAAGGTCGTACACGCGCATACCCATCACCCCCTTCGGCAATACGCTGGCAGGCTGATATAAATTAAAAAGCTCCTGCGCACCGGCATTTAATGACAGTGTAATTGCAAATAGTATAAAAAAAATACTCCTGGCCATGAATTTACATAGTAACATAATAAGTCTTGCCGGTATTATTACTGCAATTACTTTTTAAGTTCTGTTTCCATTTTTTGTAATCTTTCTTAGGCAAAAATTTATCGCCAATAAATTTCAGGGTCACAGGCCCGTTCAGTTCTTTTTTAGGCACCTCTACAAACTGGTATTGGTCGCCTGCATAATCAAAACAATAACCGGAGGAAACATTGGTATGATCAAAAGAAAACTGTGCTTCCAGCGACCTGACAGAAAAACCAGCGTCATTCACAGCCTGGGCAATTTTATTTACATCTACCTTATTCTCATCATTAAAAAAAACTTTTCCATTGGTATGCTCCAGGTTCATGTCCACATTTTTTACAAAAGACAATTTCCTGATGTGCATCTCAACACTACGGGTGCACTGGGAGCAGGTAAGTCCGTTTACACCAATTTCCACTTCCTTAAACTGCGCTTGTGAAACAAAGGAAAAACAAAGAAAAAATATCATTAATACTACACGATCCGTTCTTGATTTCATAATAGTAAATTTACGAAAAAAAATCCATCCCACTTCTTAGCTTGTCTTTATACCACTATAAGACGGTTATAATTAGCAGGAAGTTTAGTCGAACTCTTAAAGAAATGCTAATTATTTTTTGCTCCTTGCGTAATCCAGTCCAGTATAAGGTTCTGCTGGGCGGTGGACAATGGCGGATTAGGGTATTTGGGCATGGAGGGGCTTGTGCCTGCAATTTCCACATAAAACAGTGTTGCACTGGGGCTTCCTCCTGATAATAAGCCGTCTTTGCTGTTAATAATAGATTGGTATGCAACACTACTATCCAGATTAAGATAATGATTGTAGTTTGATGAGCCGGAATGACATTGGCTGTTCAGTGCACAGTAAGTGGTAAATATTGGGATAATATCTTTCTTAAAGCTGACTGCCGGTGTTACTTGGTTATTACTATTTGTACATGAAATCGTCACCATCACTGCAAACAGCATGATGGTGACGAAACTCATAATACTTTTTCTATTGCTCATAACGGAACATATTAGGCACCTGGGCGGCCAGCATTGTTGCTATACTAACATTTGTATTCATACCATCTGTCATGTTCTGGGTTTTTAAATTCAGAACCGACATTAGCTTTGCATAGTCGCAAATAATATGAACATACTGGGTGCCCCCTTTGGTTAATACATAAATCGGGTAGCCGGTCCATGCTCCTGTTCCCCGGTTTGGTAATGTAATAGACGTAGATGATGTCATACTATTGGGTATTTCAAAAGAGAAATTGATGGGGTTTAGTCCGCTATGAGTTGCTGTGGTATCATACATACCCTGCACTTTCATAGCCATATAACCCATAGACGTGGAACCATACCACATACCGGACTCAGGCAACCAGCTATTGGGGGTAAAATTGGTAGTAGGCGGCAACGCATTGGTGCTGGCATCAAGGCCTACATTAAACATGGCTGCAATATAGGTGCCAACAGGTGCTTTGCCTATCACATAATCTTCACTATCCAGGCCTTTTAAAATGTGAACATTGCCCATACTAACCATATTGCCACTTGCATTGATCAGCATAATATCTGAGATAAAGAATTGAGGCACTGTAAGCGCTAAGTATCTGCCAAGAGTG
>CAIYVS010000313.1 GCA_903929655.1 uncultured Bacteroidota bacterium
ATCATTTTCGTTCATTGTTTTAAGTAATTTCTTTACTTGTTTATATACATTATTTTATTTTAGTTTTGTTCTATATATCAAATATTTTAAAGGAAAAAGATGGTGGTTAATGTCAGAAAAAAGATGATCTGGTGGGAAAATGAAAGGCATAAGTGACTATACAATCAATGTACCGAGTAATGATACACCGAGGATACAGGAATCGCATATCATGATAGGACATATTATATGCCAGTTAGTAGAGCAAAAACTTTTTTAAGATGGAAAACGACTCAGACCGAATGACCTTTCAATCAAAAATAAATAAGAACTGGACCTTATTTTTAGACAGGGATGGCGTGATAAATGAAGAAATAGTAGGTTCATACATCACATCATGGAGCGAATTTCAATTTCATGAGGGGTCTCTCGATGCATTAAAATCTTTAAGCAAACTTTTTGGTACCATAGTTGTTGTATCTAACCAAAGGGGAGTGGGGCGCGGAATCATGACCCTGGAAACTTTGATTGATATTCATACCCAGATGACCGAAACCATAAATAAAAGTGGCGGGCGCATAGATAAAGTATATACTGCAACTGCAGTTTCTGATAACGATCATAACCGCAAGCCAAATACAGGCATGGGGCTCCAGGCCAAAGAAGATTTCATTGATATAGATTTCAGGCGCAGTATTATGGTTGGTAACAGCATCAGCGACATGGAATTTGGCAAGCGTTTAAATATGCATACTGTATTTCTTACCACAAAACATGATCCTGTTGAACTGCCAAACGACCTGGTGGATGAACAATATCCTTCTCTGCGGGCATGGGAGCAAAGCCTGGCAGCAGTAGTAGCATAAGGACTTTATTCTGTTTCTCTTTTCAGGTTAATTTCTTGCGGGGCCTGTACTATAAGGGGAACGTGTTCTATCTCTACATTGTTATAATCAAGGCCAAAAGCTTCCGGATCAGGCAGGCTTAATCTATCCAGGATAAAATATAAACGCATTACAATGTTTTTCCAGAAAGGAAGTTCATTATCAAATGAAAGAAAGCTTTTCATCACCACAAAGCGAAAGTCTCCCAAAGTATTTTCTTCCAGGCACAAATAAGTGTCTTTCTCTAAATTTATCTCTTTATTTTGTTCCAGTTCCTTAATGATCGTTTTAAAGAAAAGATTGACACGCGGAACAATCCTGAATCCTAGTTTGAATTTTACGTAAACCACTTCATCCGGCACAACCACTTTAGTAGAATAAGTCATGGTATAGGGAGCATCATCTACATCAACATGCAAAAACCAATAGAACTTAGCCCGCTTGGGCTGATGGGCAAAAATTGATCCAATTATTCTCTGTTCTATTATGGTTGGTTTTTCGGCAATGGTAAGATAAACCAGGTGTGTAGCGTATTTAGGAATAGTTTTATCATTGCTTAGCTGTTGTAATACAGGGATATATTTCTCCAGGCTTAGATATTTCTTATACCTGCTTTTTATTTTTCTACCAGTATACCAAATGTACATTACGAAGACAAGAATTGTTCCTATAAGTAAGGTGAGCCAACCACCGTGTGTAAATTTTTTAAGATTAGCAATAAGGAAAGTAAATTCGATCCATAGATAAACGAGCAGGATAAGGGCAACAAATATTTTCGATCTTTTTCTTGTATAAAGATAATAGCTAAGCAATATTGTAGTCATCAGCATGGTTAAGGTTACTGATAAACCAAACGCCGCTTCCATATTTTTAGATTCCCTGAAATACAATACCATCCCTATACAGCCAAACATCATGAGCCAGTTTATGGTAGGGACATATACCTGGCCCCGCAGATCGGTGGGGAATTTAGTGCGAAGTTTGGGCCATATATTCAGGCGTATGGCCTCATTAAATAGGGTGTAGGTACCACTGATTAAAGCCTGGCTGGCGATAATTGTTGCTAATGTTGAAATAATGATGCTGGGCATTAAAAACCAATGTGGAACTAATCCATAGAAAGCATCTACATTATTAAGAGTTTGCCCTATGTGAGACTCTAAAAGGGCAGCCTCGCCAAAATAACAAAGCAATAAAGAGATTTTTATAAATATCCAGGCTATTTGAATATTCCTGCAACCCACATGCCCCATATCGGCATAGAGAGCCTCTGCACCTGTTGTACACAAAAATACGCCTCCAAGAACCCAAAAACCGCCTGGGTATTGAGTAACCATTCTAAAAGCGTATAAAGGGTTTAATGCGCGTAAAACTGAAATATCTTTTAATAAATTGCCGAAGCCCAATATTGCAATCATACTAAACCATAATACCATAGCCGGGCCAAAAAATTTGCCAATACTTCCGGTGCCTTTTTGTTGAAAAACGAATAAAGCAACAAGAATACCGATAGTGATAGGAAGAATGGGTATGCCAGGTCGTACAGCTTTAAGACCTTCAATAGCAGAGGTGACAGATATGGGCGGAGTGATGAGGCTGTCTGCGATCATAAAACTACCGCCTATTATGGCAGGCCAAAGTAACCATCGTCCGTTTTTCCTGATAAGTGCGTATAAAGAAAATATTCCACCCTCGCCATTATTATCTGCGCGCATGGTTATTAATACATACTTGATGGTGGTTTGGAAAGTAAGTGTCCAGAATATAGCAGATACGCTTCCCAGTATCAATATTTCACTAATGACGTGGTCGCCAATAATAGCTTTGTATGTATATAAAGGAGAAGTTCCGAGGTCGCCAAAAACTATTCCGAGCGCTATTAATACACCCGCAAAACTTATTTTTTTAATATTCAGGTCTTTCATTAAAAGCGCAAAGTTATATGTATTGTTTTCAGGAAAAA
>CAIYVS010000314.1 GCA_903929655.1 uncultured Bacteroidota bacterium
CAAAATGAGTAACATCTTTAAAAGGATTAGGATAATTCATCAGTCCCTGTATCTGTACTATACTGCCATCTACAACAACAAAATCCACAGTCCCTTCTGAATAATTATCATTTACATCCCATGCCCTTACTGTAATAGAGTGTTTGCCATTGCTTAGCCCGTTTAGTGCATACGATATATAACCGCGCTTGTAAGTGTTAGGAGCAGTTTCATAAAAATCATTCAGGATGTATGGTTGCGTAGTGTTATTATCCAATATGCCAATTAAATCGTGCCCAACGGCAGTGCCGGCAATATTAATACCTGTTTCACTGGATAGCACTACGTATAATGTTGTATTGGGGCCGGTTATGCCACCGTTCACGAAAAAGCTGTCATTAATATAAGGCCTTACAATAGGTGCAACAGTACTTATTACCGGGTTGTCAGAATACCCGCCGATAGTGGTGCTCGTATCTGTTTGCGCGGCATCAGTAACGCCGTTTTCTGCATACGAGCTTATCTTTCCCTGCCCGTAACTGTAATTCAGATCTTTAGGTGCAATAAAAGTATAAGAGAATTTCCCGTTTGCGAAAGTAGCTTTACCCCTGTACACAAGACTGTTTTGCACCTGGAAAGTTAATGGCCCCCAGTAGTCAACCACGGTTTTCGTTTGTGGTTTATCAAATATTGAAACCGACAGATTGCCATTGAAATTGCTCAGGAGATTATTGCTGTTATCGCGCACGCTGCCATAAATAGTGTATGCCCCGAGTGCCTTTATAGAATCTGTATTTTGCGAAGTAGCGACATCTTTTATACTGTCTGTTTGAATAGTGTATTGCGGAAAATCAGGAATCAATGCTGGATCACCTAATAATGAAAATTTGCGGAAGTTGGTAATGTCGCCCGTATTGGGAGAGTAAGTGATGTTTTTACCTATTCTTACTGCATCCCCAAAACTATTCCATTGAGATGCGGCTACATGTGCAAACTGGGCATTAAGATATTGTTGGTCAATCTCAACATTGGATCCCGCATAAACGGCCTGTGTAGTGATTAAAGCAGCAATAACACCTCCATTATTTTTTAGTACCAGTTTTTCCCCTGCAGACACGTTTGTAGGTTGGTCAAACTGTCCAAAATCGCAAGTGGCTGTAACCATGAAAGGGAGTTTGTTCAGGTTGGTCCATGCATTGTAATCGTCCGGTGTCAGCACTCTTTCGTAGGACCATAGCTCCGTATTACCATGCCCGTTATAATTTACTAAGAAAGTGCCCTGGCTTATCTGGTTATTGATCGCTGCATTTGCATCAGGGCATCTGTCACCACCAGGTGTGGAAATAACCGTGTTGTCATCAACATATACCTTGGTTTCATTATAAAGGTTTTGTCCGCTTGCTTTCACATTTTGCGCCATTTGCTCCGCATTCTGCATATGGTCCCCGGCCCCATCGGCTTTGTCACCTACAAAAGTTGCACCTATTCTCCAGGGCCCAAGTGCTGCGGAGCTTTTATAAGTAACTATTTTGTTTACCACTCCCAGGGCGTCATTCAGGCTCCTTGCAGATATTCTGCCCACACCTACATCAAGTGTATTAGGTATACTGCCGTTCTCTATATTTTCATTATCATCCAGGAATCCGAAAAAATCATCTGTGCAATAGCTGTTAATGTTATCATGAGACTGGGATGTCTCATAGGTAGGCACATAATTACTGTTATTTACCACCCTGTTTTTATAGTCATAAGACGCCCCTCCAAGCAATAATAAATATTTCGGCAACAGGCTTGTATTCGTTCCCGCATTTACATAGAACATACGCACAAAATCCCTGATAGCGCTGATGTCTTGTGAGCCGGAAGAAAACTCGTTATAAACCTGGCTCGTAGTTGCAACCAGGACATTTAAGTGATCATTCGTACTATGAAAATCAGCAATTTTTTGAGCAGCATCCATAAAATCAGGATAAGTTATAATGATCATGTCGGCCTGCGGGGATGCATGCAGGTTTTGATTTGCAACTGTTCCGATATATACGGGAGTGTTCACATTGTTGGAATTCATAGCCACGAATTCATGCAGCATTTGCGCATCCTGGCTAAATGAGTAAGTGCTGCCGTTCAGAGTGCCATTCATCAAAACGGGTACCTGTGGGTTAGTTACATCCCAAACTACTGTTTGGCTATTCGCATTCTGCAACTGATAATTGGCGACCATTCCGCTACCAACACTGTTCCAGTCACGAAAACGTAGCTGGCTGCCGCTAATACTTAAGCCGCGGCGCAAATTGAGTTCTATATAATTGAGGTAGCCATTGGATGAACTATTATCCCATTGGTAATTAATGCGAAAAGCTGCAGTTTGGCCACCAAGTGTTCCATTCCAGTCAAGCTCACTACTTTCCACCACAGGATCATATTCTTCCTGCTTAGATTGTACAGCGCCGATGTTCAGGCTATGTATTTGAGTGCCGTTGACCGAAATACTAAAAATATTAGCATTATCCGGAGATGCTGCTGCTACTTTTATAGCACTGTGTATGGAACTTACATTTGATCCGAAATTGAAAGTAACAGTAGTTCCCGAACTCAGTAAAGAGTTTTGCCCGAACTGCTCGCCATACCACTCCTGTCCCAATTGTGCAGGATTGTAAATGTCAGAATCATGCACAGCATAGTCATTAAAATCGGTAACGGTCTCATTCGCTGTCAGTGTTCCCTGCTGGCTGCCAATACGCAAACCCGGCCCCAGGTCAAAATTTAAAAAATAATAACTGCTGTCGCTGTAAAGATTGTTTTGGTGTATGAATCGTTTATTCGTACTGTCTTTGATCCACGCGGTAGACCCCACCGCATAAAATAACAGGTAGTCACCCGATCCGAAAACGCCATCACCACCATCATTCACATATATGGCATTCTCAAGAAGGTCGTTAGGCCTGGCAACTGCATTGTTTTCAGAAAGCATATTCCCGCCATTACCAAATACGCGAATATTGGCCGACTTGATATTGGAAACATCTACGCCTGCATTCTTTAGAAAATTGAAATCTATTTTACAAAGACCCGTATTTGTTACCGCTATTTTATACCATTTGCCTGTTGCTAATATAGAGTTGGAAGAAGTAGTCTTGGTAGGCTTACTTGCTATAGCATTTGCAGTGTTTTCTTTTTCAGTTACGACAAGGCTAAAATCGCTTAATTGATTTATCTGGCCGGACGAATCTGTGTAATAAGCCGGAATTTCAACAAAAATAAAAGGCATTTTGCGTTCCTTCCCTAATGCAAGGACCAGTTTAGACGGGTCTTTAGTAATGTATTTGGCATCTATATTGCTTACAATTTTATAGTTCTTATCGCTTAGCTGCACCTCAGGCGTAGCAAAATTATAAAGCCATATTTTCTTAACGATATATCCTTTGTTAATGTCTGAAGCCTGCACATGATAGGAGTAATTAGCAGCTTCTGCCTGCAAAGCTGTAAATAAAAATATAAATGCCGCAAAAGCCCAAAGTATTCTCTTCATGTTAAGGAGATTTTTTTTAGGTTTAAAAATCCTGTTATATTTAATAACTGCATTTTTATTTTTTTATTGTGTAGTAGCTAAAGTGTACTTCAGATTTTATATGTTTGGGCAGACTTTTCACATCTTTATTTACAGACGGCCGGATAATTACCTTCATTCACTTTTCAAATTTTTAAAAAAAGTTTTCAGGGAGACCTTTCTTTTATCCTTTTCACCTTCCTTCATTGCCCTTAGCAAACCTGCATCAATTGCCTCTTCTTCCGCTTCGTTAGTACTTCCAAACTCGTCAACAAAAAGCACTGGAA
>CAIYVS010000315.1 GCA_903929655.1 uncultured Bacteroidota bacterium
ATTTGGAACTGTGCAGACATAATCGCGATCGCCTATTTGTAAACCGCAGTATGCTCAGTATATTTTATATCAAGCACCATCAAAAAATTAGAGCGGACAAACATTATGCACGATAAATTATTCCAATAATTTTACTTCCATCAAATAAGTTGGATAATTTCTCGACTATAGTTTGGCTTAAAATTGAAATAGCCCCCTATCGAAAATTATTTCTTACTCTAAGGAAAGTTCATCAGGTTTTTTCAGAAAAATTCAATTTACTTTCTTGTAGTATTTCTGAATACAATCTCAAAATCATAACTTTTGATATTAAATGTTAAGGATTCGATCTTCAATACCATGGGACAATCCATCAAGATTATGTTGATCTGAAGTAATCTCTTTAATTAAAAAAAGATAACATACGTTACATTTTATTAACGCACCTCCAAGATTAGTTAGCGATCAAATTTATTGATTGATGTATCTTTTTCCTCATATGTTGGAGATATCATCGGTGTTTTCAAGAGAATCCATTTGAGATATAACACTAAAATCTGAAACTTTAGAAACTTGACTAAGTACTCAAGATTTATAGTGCTTAGCAACTTTTCCAATAACTTGCCAAGGATAATCTCAGCAGTTTTTTGTGCGATCCACAAGATCAGAGAAGTGGTCATAAGTCTTAAATCATAAATTTACTTATCAATGCTCATCTAAATCAAGTAAATCCATGGCTTGTAGAGTGTGTGACTTTCGTAAGCTTTGCGTATGATTTTCTATTCTCTAGGTTAAAATGAATGAAATTTTACCTTTTACAGTATGACTAAACGATCACTTAAAGCGTCCTCAGAAGGAATAAATCTTGTGAATGAGGCTATTATCAGGTTATCTATGAATCAACAGGATATAGCGACTTCTCTACTAGTTACCCGACAACCTATCAGCAAGTTCTTTAATCGTAAACCTGTTGATCGCAAGCTCTTTATTGAAATATGTGATAAATTAAGTTTAAATTGGCAGTTAATTGTTGAGAAGGAAACGAAAGACGTACCAGAATCCAAATATACAGAAATAGAAAACGGAAAAACCCCTTTCTGTATCATCATCTGTATACAAATAGTTTCTTATTTCTTATCTCAATATATTCTTGATCTTTTAGTTAAAGAGATTCGTAAGCAAATTAGAACAAATGTTAGAGAGCGCTGTGGAACGATGCGGATCTTAGACATGAACCAGCTAGTAGAGCTAACTGGAGAACATGGAATTTATACAGATGTTAATATTTTAGAGGAAATTACTGGGCGTAGACGATTAGGTGTAGAGCAACTAATACAAAATCTTGATATAGATAATAATATAGACGGATTTGAACGTTTTGGACTTCATCAAATAGCAGAAGAGCGAGTACCCGGTTTAAAGGCAGTACAGAAGCACAATAGGCTCCTAGTTTTGGGCAAGCCAGGAGCAGGAAAGACTACCTTTCTTAAATATCTATCTATGCAATGTATTGAAGGTGAATTAAAAGAGCGACGAATACCAGTTTTTTTAACTCTTAAAGATTTTGCTGAAGCTGATGGAAAACCTAGTCTCTTAGAATATATTATTCAAAGTCTTAATGTCTATGATATAGAGAGAGATTTAACAATTGAATTATTAAAACATGGCAGATTCTTAATCCTACTAGATGG
>CAIYVS010000316.1 GCA_903929655.1 uncultured Bacteroidota bacterium
AAGACCTGAAAAAAGCTGCAGATAAATATTTCTCAAAAGATAACCTCCTGGTTGTTTATTATTTGTCCAAATCAGAAGAAAAACCAAGTAATAAAGAAACCCTTAAAAAAGGTACGCCACAAAAACAGGCAAAGCCTAAAAAAGCAACCGAAAACTCTAAACATTAATAAATAGCCAAAAGCTTCAAAATATTCACAAGATGAAAAAAATAGCATGCTCCATAATAAGCTTAATGCTCGTAATGAGCGCCTGGGCACAACACCTCGATCGTAGCATCCGTCCTCAGCCGGGACCCGCGCCCGAGGTAAAACTCGGTAAGACCGAGAGCTTTTCTTTAGCAAACGGTTTAAAAATCTTTGTAGTTGAAAATCACAAATTGCCAACCATTTCCTGCAATATACAATTAGATATAAAGCCGGACCTGGAAGGCGATATGGCTGGCTATCGCGACATGATGTCTGATCTTTTGCTTACAGGCACAAAAACAAGATCAAAAGACAAATTGAACGAAGAAATAGACTTTATTGGTGCACGTATTAATGCATCAGACGAAGGAATTTCAGGCTCAGGTTTGAAAAAATATCAGGACAAAATATTTGACATCATGAGCGATATTGTCATGAACGCAGTATTTAGCCAGGAAGAACTGGACAAACTGAAAAAACAAACATTGTCGCAACTGGAAACAGAAAAAAATGAACCGGATGCCATGCTTCGTAACGTGTCTGCCCTTGTTAATTTTGGCAAGTCGCACCCTTACGGCGAAATACCCAACGATGAAACAATTAAAAAAATTACATTGAACCAATGTAAAAACTATTACAATAACTATTTTCATCCCAATGTAGCATATATGGCAATAGTTGGCGATGTTACCCTTGAAGAACTTAAGCCGCTTATAGAAAAATATTTTGGCAAATGGGAAAAATCAGAAGTGCCCGTAGCCGTTTACTCTATTCCTATTACCCCTTCCACTACTCATGTATCCTTTGTTCCCAGGGTAGGGGCAGTGCAAAGTGTTATCAATGTCACTTATCCTATTGAATTAAAACCTAGTTCTCCCGATATTATTAAAGCCAGGGTTGCAAATACAATACTCGGTGGCGGATCACAAGGTCGTTTGTTCCTCGATCTGCGCGAAAAACATGCCTGGACGTATGGCTCTTATTCTACCATTAAAGATGATGAATTAGCGGGCACATTTACAGCGTATGCAAAATGTCGTAATGCAGTATCCGATAGTTCTGTTGGCGCTATATTGGATGAAATGCGCAAATTGGAGAATGAAAAAGTGGCTCCCCACGACCTGCAGAATACCATCAATTATTTATCAGGCAATTTTGCTATAGGCCTTGAAGATGCATCAAAAGTAGCACAGTATGCTATTAATATAGAACGCTACCACATGCCAAAGGATTTTTATACCAATTATCTTAAAAGCCTTAGTAGCGTTACAGCCGATGAGGTGATGATGATGGCACGCAAATACATCAACCCTGACAAAGCCAACATTGTTGTTGTAGGCAGTACGAAAGAAGTAGCAGATAAATTGGTCAAATACTCGGCAGATGGCAAGATAGACTATTACGATAATTATGGGCGTTCTATCAAACCTGAAGAAATTATGCCCGCTCCCGCAGGTATGAATGCCGCTGATGTGATGAAAAAATACATCAACGCTTTAGGTGGTGAAAAAGCCATCACAGGTATAAAAGATATCAAAACCGTTTCTACAAGCGAAATACAGAATATCCCCATCACTATCGTAGAAATGAAAAAAGCACCTGCAAAATATAAAGAAACTGTAGAAGGCAACGTGAACGGACAGAAAATGCCATTTCAGAAACAAGTTTACAATGGTGTGAAAGGCTACCAGGAACAACAAGGTCAAAAAGCCGATATGAAACCCGACGAGCTGGACGAAATTAAAGTACAGGCAGACATCTATGTAGACCTGCATCCTGAAAAATATGGCATAACCCGAACTCTTAAAGGCATAGAGAAGGTTGATGGAAATGATGCTTATGTGCTGGAAACAAGCATCCCCAAAGGAAATAAAATGACGGAATTTTATGATGTTAAAACCGGTTTTCTTGTTAAGAAAGTACAGTATATGCAGAGCCCAAAAGGCCCTGTAACACAGGTGTCTGAATATGCAGATTATAAAGAAGTGCCCGGTTCAGATGGTTATAAAATGCCATATACTGTAAAAGAAGGATCGGGCTCCCAGGTTCTTACAGCTCATGTACAATCCGTAGAGATCAATAAAGACATACCGGACAGCGAATTTGAATAAGCTTCGGGCGTTTTAGGCACTTTAAAATATGATTAATATTTTAATTCAAAAGGCCGCATATGCGGCCTTTTGTTATATTTATAGTGATATAAAGAATTGAGAAGGGGCTTAATTGCGGGGTTTAAGCCATTCTCCCTATCTTTGCAAACTGAAATCGGAAATTATGGCAGAGATTCTGCAAAAAGTGGTAGAAGAAGAAAGGCAGGGGGAAGCATATGCTCCCTTCCTTGCAGACCCAAATGAATATAGTAAGAAGTTTTATATAGAAAGTTACGGCTGCCAGATGAATTTCAGCGATAGTGAAATCGTTGCCTCTATATTGCATGAGCAAGGCTTCGGCCCCACCCGCAATTTTGAAGATGCAAACCTGGTTTTTTTGAATACCTGTTCTATACGCGAAAAAGCAGAACAGACCGTTCGTAACAGGCTCCAGGCTTTCCGGAAAGTAAAGGAAAGCAGGCCGGGTATGCTGATAGGTGTTTTGGGTTGCATGGCAGAAAGATTAAAGGCAAAATTCCTGGAAGAAGAAAAGCTCGTTGATATTGTAGTGGGTCCGGATGCTTACCGCAGTCTGCCCGGATTAATTATAGAAGCAGAAGGTGGTCAGAAAAGTGTCAACGTATTACTCAGTCGCGAAGAAACCTATGCAGATATTGCGCCTGTGCGCCTGGATAGCAATGGCGTTACAGCCTTTGTAAGCATTATGAGGGGTTGCAATAATATGTGTACTTTCTGCGTAGTGCCCTTTACCCGCGGCCGTGAACGCAGCCGCGATGCAGCCAGCATTATAAACGAATGTAAGGAGCTATTCGATAGAGGTTTCAGGGAAGTCACATTATTGGGTCAGAACGTAGATAGCTATTATTTCACAAATCCGGAACAGGAAGAAATAACATTTGCAAAACTGCTGGAAAAAGTAGCATCAATCTCTCCATTGCTTCGTGTCCGTTTCAGCACCTCTCATCCTAAAGATATTACAGATGATGTTCTGCACACCATGGCTGCACATCACAACATATGCAAATACATACACCTTCCTGTCCAGAGTGGCAATACACGTATTCTGCAACTCATGAACAGGACCTATACCCGCGAGTGGTACCTCAATAAAGTAAACCGCATAAGGGAAATAATGCCCGATTGTGGCTTGAGCACAGATGTCATCACTGGTTTTTGCACAGAAACAGAAGAAGAGCATCAGGACACATTAAGCATTATGGAGAAAAGCCGTTTTGATATGGCATATATGTTCTCCTACAGCGAACGTCCCGGCACATTGGCTGCCAAGCGTTATGAAGATGATATACCTGAAGATATAAAACAAAGGAGGCTACAGGAGATCATCCATTTGCAAAACACACATTCCCGCGAAAGTTATAAAAACGATATAGGCAAAATAGTTGAAGTACTCATAGAAGGCAACAGCAAACGAAGCGACAAAGACTGGTGCGGCAGAAATACACAAAATAAAATGGTGGTTTTCCCTAAAGCACAAGCAGGGCTTAAAAAAGGAGATTATGCACAGGTTAAGATAACAAGTGCCACATCTGCTACTTTAATAGGTGAAATGATATATCATTAATGGTACAGGAAATAAAGAAAGAAATACAAAAACTTGAAAAAGAAAAAAATATAAAAATTCTGTATGCAGTTGAATCCGGCAGCAGAGCCTGGGGATTTGAATCAAAAGACAGCGATTGGGATGTGCGGTTTATTTATGTACAGCGTTATGAGTGGTATTTATCCATAGAAGAAAAGAAAGATGATATAGAGATCATTCTGCCAAACGATATCGATTTAGCAGGTTGGGAATTGAGGAAAACGCTATTGCTTTTTAAAAAATCAAATCCACCGCTGCTGGAATGGCTAAGAAGCCCAATGGTATATAAAGAAGAATATACTTTAGCAAGCACATTAAGGGATCATACTCTAGCATATTTTAATCCTAGATCTTGCATTTATCATTATCTGCACATGGCAGTAAGGAATTACACCGCATATTTCAAGGAAGATATTGTTAGGATAAAGAAATATTTTTATGTCTTACGGCCGTTATTGGCTTCTTCTTGGATCGAAAGGAACGGCACAATGGCTCCAATGGAATTTGAAAAGGTACTGGAATCGGAAACGTTAAGCGTGGAAGTAAAAAAGGAGGTTTATAATTTATTAGAAAGAAAAAAAAGCGGGGAAGAGCTTGACATGGAGAACAGGATTCCCGTCATCGACGAATACATTGAAAACCGGATCGTGCATTTTCAAAAGATGTTGAAAGAGTTTGTTTTTACTAATCAACCCACAAACCTTGAATTAAATAATATTTTCAGAAATACCCTTAAGGAAGTAAGATCGGAAGAGCAC